>JAPLEB010000055.1 GCA_026391555.1 Bacteroidia bacterium
ATCGCAAGGTTACTTCTGTAAATAGAATGATATGAAAAAATAATCCGACTGAACTTCAGCATTTAGAACTAAAGTAAATAGGGACTAAAAAATCGCTGATAGCTATCGGGAGTCTTTTATCTTCTGCATGAATAATGCAGGCTAAAAAGCATTATATAAAATTAGTTGGTTTTTTTTTGATTCCAGTTTTGAATAACCTTAATTTGTAAAATTAAGTAAGTACAGAATAAGTAATCATAAAGTGTATTACTATGAAAAAACTTTATAAAATGTTGTTAATCAGCGGATTGTTCAGCCTAACTATAACAGGTTGTAAAAAAAAGCCTGAAGTTGATAAGAGCAATCCATTTTTTACAGACTATAACACCACTTTCGATGTTCCCCCTTTCGAAAAAATAATGGCTAAACATTATATGCCTGCTTTTGAAAAAGGAATGACTGATGGGAGGGTTGAGATTGAAAAACTTGCTAAAAGCAAAAGTACCCCAACCTTTATTAATACAATCGAAGCTTTTGATAATACCGGCGACCTGTTATCTAAAGTGTCATATGTTTTCTTTGCCCAGGCATCAGCAAATACAAACGATTCGCTGCAAAAAATCGAGATGGACATTTCTCCCGTGCTTTCAGGATATCGTGATGAGATACTCCTTAATGCCGAACTGTTTAAGAAGATAAAATCTGTTTACGAAAATCAGGCAGAGTTCAATCTTAATCCTGAGCAGACATTCTTACTCGAAAACCTGTATAAAGGTTTTGTCAGGAATGGCGCTAACCTGAATAAGCAGGATCAGGATACTCTCAAAGTGCTGAACAAGAAGTTATCGGTACTGACAGTTAAATTCAGCCAGAATGTACTTGCCGAAACAAATAATTATAAACAGTATGTTAATAAGGAAGACCTCACCGGGTTGCCTGAATCAGTAATCGCTAATGCCGCGGAAACAGCAAAGGCATCAGGGCAGGAGGGTAAGTGGGCATTTACAACACAGCGACCCAGCATTTTCCCTTTCCTTCAGTATTCCGGGATCAGGAACCTACGCAAACAACTTTATGATGCTTATACCAACCGAAGCAATAATGGTAATGAATTTGATAACAATAAGATACTGGCTGAGGTAGTAAAGCTGCGTGCTGAAAGAGCCAAACTCCTTGGGTACAAAACACACTCGAATATTGTTCTTGAACCTCGTATGGCTAAAGTACCTGAAAATGTTTTTAAACTACTTGATAACCTGTGGGGAAAGGCAATTCCTGTAGCCAAAAACGAGGTTACTGAGATGCAGAAGATAATTGATAAAGAGGGAGGAAAATTCAAACTTGAACCATCCGATTGGTGGTATTATGCCGAGAAACTCAGAAAAGCGAAATTCGATTTGAACGACAGTGAATTAAGACCTTATTTCAAACTCGATAACGTTCGCGATGGCGCATTTACCGTTGCAAATAAATTATTCGGAATTACTTTCACTCCAATTGCCGGTTTGCCGCGTCCTCATCCTGACGCTCAGCCATTTGAAGTTAAAGAGGCTGACGGTTCTCACCTTGGTGTGTTATATATGGATTTCTATCCGAGAGAGAGCAAACAACAGGGTGCATGGTGTGGAAGTTATCGAAGTTTCCATATTGTTGATAATAAAGGTGTTACTCCTGTTGTAACCGTGGTTTTCAATTTTACGCGCCCAAGTGGCGATCTGCCGGCTCTACTCAGCGTGGAAGAGGCCAGTACATTATATCATGAGTTCGGACATGCATTGGATGGACTCTTCAATAAAAGTACTTATAACGAGACAAATATCGCATGGGACTTCGTGGAACTGCCTTCGCAGCTGATGGAACATTGGGCAACAGAACCTGAAGTTTTGAATATGTATGCAAAACACTATAAAACAAATGAACCAATTCCTGCTGAACTGGTCCGGAAAATTAAAAACAGCGGGTATTTCAACCAGGGATTTGAGACCGTTGAATATCTTGCAGCCTCACTTCTCGATATGAAATATCATACTCTCGAAGCTCCGGTAAACATTGATGTTCAAAATTTTGAAAATGAATACTTTACCATTATTGGTTTAATACCTGAAATCATATCACGTTACAGGAGCACTTACTTCCTTCATATTGCAGGGGGGTATGACTCAGGATATTACAGCTATATTTGGGCCGCGGTGCTCGATAATGATGCTTTTGAAGCGTTTAAGGAAAAAGGTATCTTCGATCAGGCTACGGCAACATCATTCCGCAAAAATATTCTTGAGAAAAACGGTACAATGGATGCAATGCAGATGTTTGTAAACTTCCGTGGTCGTGAACCTGTTATCGAACCTCTGCTTAAGAACAGGGGCCTTCTGCAGTCAACTCCCCTTTAACTGAATTGCTATGATTTTTACTGTTTTTTAAAAATTTGTATCTTCTCCAGAAGGGTAAGGCTGTAAGTGAAGTAAACCGCACAAGATATTTTACAGGTTTTAATCCCATGGTATAATGCATTATCCTGTACAGGAAAGTGGTTATCAGCACCATCCCTGCAATACTGATTACCTGGGCAGCTAATCTCCACCACCAGACGTCAGGCTGAATATTCAGGGAATTGATAATGAGTAATATAATCTGGGTATTTACTGCAGTGAAAACTATCCAGAAAACAACTGCCATACCATGAGCTGCCTCAATTGCTCTCTCGGGGCAGCGGTTCAGACACCTCATACAACTTTCGCAGGTTAACTTCCAATATGGCCGGTTTCCAACCAGCTTAATTGAAGATGTGGGACACTCTTTGATACATATACCGCAATTATTACAGTTATAGTTAGCGATAAAAGTCTTTGAAAGAAAGAATCTTCCTCCGGCATAATATCCCAGGGCAATAGGACTTATTAACAGATCAACCGGAATACTGAAAAGCCCCCTGTATACCTTTTTCCCCGAAAGTATCTTATTAGCGAATTTTCTAACAATCTTTTCACACCTAATAAATATGGACTCAATTACTTTTTTCTTAAGTCCGGGATGAAGTGGAATCCAGTTTGATGGGAGGTCAACCGGTCTGAAACCGATACATTTATAACCCTTGAGCCAGAGAATAAATGCCGGGAGTAAAAGCGCCACACCGCTTAACCCGGGCAGGAACAACTTATAGAGCTTCATGCCTGCGCGGGTATTAAGAAGAAAAATATCTTTGCACAGGCCGGGGGGAAAGCCGGCAATAAACCTGAGCATAATAGGAGCTGCATTAAAACCATGCGTGGGGAAAGCAAAACCGATAAGCGGCTTCTCATCAGCCTGTGGCATAACAATATTCTCTAACCTGTCAATTTGCTGCACAACTGTTTTAAGTCCTCTTTTTGCTGCTTCATCTGCAATCCATTCTGAAGAAGCGCGTGCATTTCCGGTTCCGGATATGAAGTAAATGTACAGTGACTTCCAATTATCCATTTCTATGTCAGATTATTAATGAATACTGCAATGCTATATAATAATAATTACTAAGATATTGATATTCGGCTTATTTTTGCAAATATCTGACGATTATGGATAAAATGAGTCTATGTGGTATGACTGCTGATGAGATATTTCGTCTTATCGAACCTTCTGGTTTTACCCTTTCTCATGCAGTTTCAATCTCGAATAGCATTTATAAAAAAAGGACAAGTGAAATTTCACAGATCACAAAAATTCCCCGTAAGCTTAAAGATGAGCTTGCCGTTATTGCCGGTAGCGGGATTTTTATGCCAGTTGCTTCTGAAGTTTCAGTTGATGAAACGGTAAAGTTTCTTTTCAGAACTGAAACCGGGAAAGAGTTTGAAACAGTTTATATTCCTGATAATAAAAGGCATACTGTATGTGTTTCAGCTCAGTCGGGTTGCCGGATGGGGTGCCCCTTCTGTGTTACTGCCAGGTATGGTTTCCGGGGTAACCTGTCGGCTGGAGAGATTGTGAACCAGATAATCAGTCTCCCTGATGCAGGAAAAGTTACCCATATCGTATTTATGGGTATGGGTGAACCAATGGATAATATCGATAATGTTTTAAAAGCATGCGAAATAATAACTTCAGAATGGGGCCTTGCAATTAGCCCGCGGAATGTTACTGTCTCAACGGTTGGTATAACCTCCGGGGTTGAAAAATTTCTTAAGAGTTCTGAGTGCAATCTGACATTAAGTCTTCATTCTCCGTTCAATGAAGAGAGAAAAAGGGTTGTTCCCGTTGAAAAGAAATACCCGGCACAAAAGATAATAGAAATAATGAAGAATTATCCTGTTAAGAAGAAAAGGAGATTTAGCCTTGCTTATGTAATGATAAAAGATTTGAATGACACGGATAACCACCTTGAAGGACTTAAGGCTCTGCTTAAAGGTTCAATAATAAGGATCAACCTGCTACCTTATCATCCTGTGGGGAATGATCTAAACAGGTCATCTACAGCCGAAAGGATGCAGTTCTTCAAACATAACCTGGTTATTTCAGGGATATCGGCTTCCGTACGTAAATCGCGTGGGATAGATATATCAGCGGCATGTGGGTTGCTGGCAACCGGATTAATCAATTAATTGAAACAGGTATTCATCGAGGTATCCGTCAGATGTCTTGATCCAGTCTTTTTTAATCCCGGACTGGACAAATCCCTGATTTTTAAAAAGATCCATGCTTTCACAGTTGTTTGCCAGGATATTACAATACAACTGGTGCAACTGGAGTGTTTTAAAACAATAATTAATCAGACAGGTCAGTGACATTGACGCATATCCTTTTCTCCTGTAAGCCTCATTAGCGATAAGAATTCCCAATCCGGCCCTTTTGTGGAATGGATCAAAATCAAAAATATCAATGGTACCGATGGTCACCTTATCAGGAATATGATCAATCATAAGCCGGAGTTGGCCGGTTTCATAGATATTCTTATGGGAATTCTCCAGATAACGTTTAAGGGTATATTTTGAAAAGGGAGAGACAGTGTTGCTTATTACCCAATAGGAATCGTTGTTTTCCCAATCATAAAGAAGCTCCATATCTTCCGGCTCCAGTGCCCTGAGCTTAATTTCTTTAAATTTCATGGATAGAACAAAATTTTCAAACTAATTATTAATAAGCAAGTTAAGTTCTCTTATGAATGCTTCTTTGAATCCTGATTCATTGAAAGGAACCAGTGCATCTTTTGCTTTTGTGAACGAACTGTATTCGCCATATACATATCTGTAATATCCGTCCTCAGATGCTATTTCCCTTACTCCGTCAATTCCCTTGAACTGGTTCATATTCAACGGTTCTCTTGCAGCTTTAAGCTGAATGGTATAAACTATCTTACCAGCGATCTGCCTGCTTTCTGTTTCAGAGTTGATCAAAGATTCTGATGCATTATCAATTATGTATTGGTTAACTATAAAGGCATCTTTAAATCCATTTTCTTTTGCATAAGCTAGATACTTTATTGCATCAGTTTTATTGTAAAACAGGCCAAGGAAATATAGTGAAACAGAATCTATTTTTATTGACCTGATAAAATGCATCTCATTCATTTTCAGACTACGGAAATAGTCTGGTGCAAGATTTTCCATGGATTTCATAAGAATGATACTGTATTTCATGGAATTTGGTTGCCTGATATGCTGCGGAGTAAAGGTCTCCTGGTGGATAATTACCCCGGTCTTGGGATCAACAATCCCAAACGTGGCTCTCCTGTTATATTTTCTTCCTTCAGGATTATCAGAACCGTCAGGATTGGTGTTTATAGCTGCGAAATCAGACGCACCGAATGCTTTTTTTGCAAATCTTGAAGGTGAAATTCCTGATGCAGAAATATAGTCGATTACGGCCTGCGCCCTTTTATCAGCCAGACTCCTGTTATACACGGTACTGCCTTTTGAATCGGTATAACCTGCAACTTCGATTTTAAGCTCAGGGTAACTGATAAGAACAGATTTAAGAATTTCCAGGCTTGATATAGCCTGATCATTAAGCCTGAAACTATTGAACTCGAAAAGAATATTCTTAATAGACAAAAATTCACCTTTGAAAACCTTTTCAGGAATAAGGGAGGAAATGACGGAGATATAGTTACCTGAAAAATTCAAAGGCAGGCTCAGATTAATGGTATCGGTCTTATATCCCGTGTGACTTACAAAAAGCTGATAGTCACCAGGTTCTATTTCGAATTTAAACGATGCTGTATCGATCAGTGATTTATTTTTTATTTTAGAGGCTGTTTTTATGTTCAGGTTGATGGTATCGGTCTTATATCCTATGTGACTTATTAAAAGCCGAAAGTCACCAGGTTTTATTTCGAACTTAAACGATGATGTATCGATAAGTGATATATTTTTTATAAAAGTGCTCGTTTTTTGATCACAAAGTCGGATATTGGTTTGGTCCGGATCAACAGCCATCCCATCCTGAAGGTAAATGGTTCCGTGGGCAAGAATAGTCTTATCAGCCGGGCCCTCTGTAAGAATGGAATAAATATTTCGTGATCCGTTTTTTTCGTTATAAAGGCTGGTGATAAACCCGGGAGCATTATTATTGAGAATAAAGAAGGTATTCTCAGTTGTATTATTTAAAGTATATGGCAACCCGATAGGATTGGTCCAGCTTCCATTTCTGTGAATTGACCGGAATACATCATATCCCCCCATGCTTATATGACCTACTGAACTATATAACAGAGTATTGGATGAAGGGTCATAGAAAGGAGTATTTTCATTGTAAGGTGTATTAATCACATTCCCGCAATTCACGGGACGTTTCCATGTGCCGTCATCATCTTTTTCAGAAAACCAGATATCAAGCTCCCCTTCTCCTCCTGGTCTGTTACTGGCCAGATACATGGTCTTACCATCTGGTGTAATGAAGCCATGTGATTCATAGTAAATTGTATTAATATTTTTCCCAACGCTCTTTATTTTTGTCCAGGTTGTATCTTTTCTATGACTGTAATACAGGTTACCGTCATTACCATCTTCCATATAGATTATTAATTGCTTTCCATCGCCGGTAATTGAATTTGAATAGAATCGGTCATAACCTCCAAGTTGCCGGGTAATATCGATCGGTCTATTCCATGTACCTGATTTATATGAGCATAAGATACGTGTTTTTCCATCTTTTTTATGAGTAAAAATAAAAACGGAATCATTCTTAGAAACAACTGGATTACATGCTCCGGGATACTCAATAAGCCATGGTGTGAACAGGTTGGTTATAATGGGAAAGGGTTTCCTTTCCATTTCCATTGCATACTTGCAGTTTCTGATCTGGTTGTCGATATATTCCTTTCGAAAGATTTCAGTTCCTCCCAACTTTTTATTAGCATCATAATAAAGTGATACAGCTTTTTGGAGACTATCATTCTGTTGATATACAATCGCGAGGTAAAGGTATGTATCCAAAGGTGCTTTATCCCCATATTCTATGTATTCCTTATCATTACTTACCACATTAGAGGAGGCCTTTACCAAAAACTTCAGGGCTTCAGCTTTTTTACCATCAATGTTTAAATAGCATATTCCCAACTTCGCAGAAAGGTTTAAATTGTCAGGATAAATTTTAAGAAGGGATTCATACATACCGGCAGCCTTCTCATAATCTTCATCATAATAATAAAAAATATCTGCATCATGGACAGCTTTGATGAATTCCTTTTTGGAAAGTAATTGTGAAAAGAGAGGAGAACAGCAAAAAAACAGAAGAGAAATAATGATGCTCTTCCTGATCAGGGTTTTCATTATTTTGAAACTTTCTTGATAAAGATTTCTTCAGGGTATCCTTTCCTTACCAACTCTAACCTTAATGAATTAGCTTCTTCCTCGATTAAAAATCTACCTGTTGTATACCGGTAAAATTTATCGGCATCATTGTACATTACCTTCATATCCGTAATGAATTTAAAATAGCTTACATCAACAGGATTATGAAGAGCCATAACCTGCACGGTATAGTAAAGTATATCAGAGTCTTTTACATTTTTATCACTGACATCATTGACATTCATGTTTCTGATAAGGATACTTGTGTCAATAGCTGAAACGGCAGGTATTTCTGCAAGATTGATCTTATCATAAACCACCGGAGGAGGTGCTGTTTTTTCTATGGTTGTATCCCTTTTAAGTGATACATCTATATTTAATACCAAAGTTGGGTTATCCTGCAAAATTGTAGTATCAATAGTTTGAGATATGTATCCGATTCCGGTATAAACTAATTTGAATTCTCCCGGTATAACAGAAAAGCTGTAAAGGCCTGTAAACTTGTTTGGGTAACCGACGTCGAGTGTATCGCCTGAAGTTCTGTTAATAAGATGGATAGAATAGTTTTCACCAAAGATCAAAATAGTGTCATTCAGACTGAAATATCCTTTTATTTCAAATAACCGTTTGACATCGGTACTTCCTATACCCAGATAAAATATGTCTCTCTTTTTGTAATCGGTTGTAATTGTATAGTAAGCATTCAGTCCGTTATTTATTGGCTGAAAGAATTTATCATCATCAGTTGAATTAATGGGAAAGCCAAGGTTGGAAGGCGTTTTCCAGACCGATCCGATTTTCTGAGATTTGAAATTATCAAATCCCCCCATAGAACTGTGCCCCTCGGAACAAAAAAACAGCACGGAATCATTCTGTGTAATAAATGGTGTATCCTCATTATATAGTGTGTTGATAGAAGCTCCAAGATTTACTGCCGGCCCCCAATCACCGGTACCATCTTTTTCAGAAAGATAAATATCGAGGTTCCCCTGGCCACCATCCCTGTTACTGGTAAAATATAGTTTTTTCCCATCAAATGAGATAGCAGCATGTGATTCGTAAAACTTTGTATTAATATTCTTGTTAAGTTTCTTAATTGGGGTCCAGGCACCATTAACATAGTTCGATGAATAAATGGCACCGTCGTAATTATCAGTTTTATAGAGAAATAACTCGGTACCATCACTATTAAGGGAACATGATGAGCAATCTTCTCCTGCATTGATCTCTGCAGTTATTTCGATAGGTGGCTGCCAATTTCCTCTTTCCTTCTTCGAAAAGAAGATTACATTAACAATACCCCGGCGTTCAGTATAAACTATCGTGTTCCCGTCAAAGCTGACAGCAGGGTTATCGTTTATTGAACCCTGACTGAAATCGCTTCCCAGGTTTTTTTTGCTAAAAACAACGGGGCTCTCCTTATATTGAATTGCATTCTTGCAAGCCTGAATCTGCTGATCTATATATTCAAGGTTCTTCATTCCCCCTTTGGTTTCTGTTTCTCTTGCAAGCTTATTAAATATCTGAAGAGTATTGAGCCCTTTTTCAAGTTCATTATTAATCATATAGGCTTTTGCAAGGGAGAAATAGACATCGAGGGGAGCTCTCATCTCTTTAAATGATTCGGTTTTTGAATCATAACTGGCAGTTTTGACAGCTTCTTCAAGATAAGGTATTGATTTTTCTTTTTCATCGGGAATATTCAGATAGCAGGTGCCTATTTTATATTTAATATTTAGATTATCAGGAGATTCTATCAAGATATATAGTTGATTAGCCAGCTCATATTCTTCATAGAGATAATATGACTCCGCCTGGGCAAATATATTTTTCATCTCTTCGGAAGATTGAGCTGAGATAGCAACAGGAAAGATAGCCACAGTTAGAAGCTGCAAATTAAGAAGGATAATTTTTGCTCTGAAGTTTACCATCATAACAAATATAGTAATTATTCTATACCTTTATCTAAATAGTAAGTCAATTTTTATTTCAGGGTGATCTTGTAAATATCTTCTTTCCCGAAACTACCTGACTCTTTGAATACCGAATAATAGCCTGATTTGCCATCGCCGGTTGGCATAAAAAAGATATTATCATCAGGCGTGTTGATCGGATACCCAAGGTTTTTAGGCTTACTCCATAATCCATTTGATTGCAGATCGGATATGAAAAGATCGTACCCTCCTATATTTTCATGTCCCTGTGAGCTAAAAAACAGGGTTTCCCCGTTATTAATCAGGAATGGCCGATCCTCATTAAATTGAGTGTTTATTTCCGGTCCAAGGTTGACCGCGGGTCCCCAGTCCCCATTTATTTTATGAGAGACGTACAGATCGAGCCCCCCAAATCCGCCTGTTCTGTCTGAGGCGAAAATAATCTGATCTCCGGCTTCTGAAATGAAACCATGTGATTCCCAGTATTTTGTATTGATGTTTTTGTTAAGTTTAACAGCCTGAGTCCAGCTGTTCCCATTATATGAACTTGTAAAAATATCACTGTTAGAATTATCATCTTTTGAAAGGAATAATAATTTACCATCGGCAGAAAGGCATGAAATGTAAATATCTCCGTCAGATTGAAGTTCCGGGGTAATGTTAATTGGACCAGTCCATTTCCCATCGACAACTCTGGAAAACATTACAGCATCATAAAATTTGAGAGACACCATATAGGCAAACGATTTCCCATCGGCTGAAATAAGTGGATTGAAGTTTGCTTTTTCATCATTAAAGAGTTCTCCGGCGTTTTCCTCTGAATAAGCAATTGGCTTCGCGATTAACTCTTTTGCCATATCGCAAACTTTTATTTCGTGGTTAATGAAATCCAGGTTCTCACGGTCGTCAGAAAGGAGTGTCCCTGAGTATTTCAGGAAAGCTTCTTTTGCTTTATCGAACTTATAATTAATGCGGTATGCTTTAGCAAGATCATATAATGCATCATATGGGGCAGCTATCTGGTTGATAGTTCCCTCTTTATGCTTTGCTGACATATTTTTTGTTGCAGCTTCAAGATAATCAACTGAAAGATTCTTTTTCCCGGGAATGTTAAGGTAGCAAACTCCTATAAAATAAGCCAGGTTCGAATTATCTGGCAGTTTTTCATACAGTTGCAAATAGTAGGTGAGGGCATCAGAATAATCTTCATTCAAGAAAAAAAATTCAGCTTCAAGGAATGAATCCTGAAGGCTTTTATTCTCCTGTGCATAAATTGAAATAGAAAAAATTATTGCAACAAACAGACATACAGCTCTTTTGCTCATAAACAGAGTTTTTGGTAAACAAATTTATTAAAAAAATAGCAAAAGAATTATTATTCATATACTTATTTTTTAAACCCATTTTTGAGTATTCTTTTTTCTTTTCCGAAAAACAATGAAAAAGAAGAGAAGAGCAGCCCCAACTACAATCCACAATATCCATAATCCACACTCTTTGCCGGTTGTAAGTTGTGAAGTAATGATTTCCGCGGGGATGTCTTTCGCGGTAATGAGGTTTGTAATACTTTTATAGACAGCTTCTTCCGGATACTTTTCTTTATCTTTATTCATCAGGAGAAACAGAACCATATCCTTTGGTAATTTAATTTTTTCTTTTTTCAGATCGAGTGAATTCAAGGATGAGAGAAGTGGCTCTTCAGAGTGCTCAATCAGATCACGCAGGAATTGTTTAACCTGAGTATCAGGTAATGAGCTGATAATAACCAACATATCTGAAATTTGGTTAACTGTAAGACCTTGTTTAATTGATTCATTATAAACCGATTGTAGCCATTTGCCACCTTTCTTAATTTTACTTAGATCAGCCTTGTTAACTGATTGTCTTACAACAGTGCCAGACTCATATTTATCACTGAAAGTCAGTATCTTCTTTCTCAAAACTGAAATAGATGGATCGATTTCGGTCAGGATATCTGCAGCAATTTTATTCAGCTCTTCCGGGCTGATTTTGTCACCTGACTTTGACAAAATATATTCCTGCAAATAAGTCCAGGTCTTGAGACTGGATTGATAAATATCAAGATCAGTAAGATTTTTTTTCAGATATCCTTCCGTGTATTTAGCCATCATATCAACGGCAGCCTGTGTAAGGATGTTATCCATTACAGCTACTCTGAGCGCTAGTTTATCTAACTCTTCAGGGCTTATACTTTTCTTAGCGGCTTCTTCCTTCAGATAAGAGATAAGGTCATCGACTTTCCCGAATTGTTGATTTTCGATATTGGCACCTGCAATAACTTTTTTAAGCTTATCGTTGGCATGGCTCTTAAGCATTGCAGTGAGCGCGGCTATCTGTTTTTTAGATATGACCCGGCTATATTCCGGTCGGATTAACGGTTGCGTTGTAATATCTTTTTCCCTGGTGATGAATACCTCGGTTGTACTGGAATTATTAAATCTGTCTGTTAGTTTAAAAGCAACCTTATTATCTCCAATACCGGGAACCATTTTAAAGTTGAAGATAGAGTCAATGATTAAATATTGTTCGACAGACATCAATGAATCTCCCCCCCAACATTCAATTGTGAGTAGCGATTTTGGCTCAACCTTCAGGGGGAAAAGGATTGTGTCACCTTTTACAACGGAGATAGTTTTGTTGCTTTCTACATTTAAATCTGCCACAAAGTCAGTTTTTGGGAGTATTGTCCCCGGAAGCACGAAGCTGTCTGAGGGGTTTGTAAGTGGGAGATCTAAGCTTTTAACAATTTTTTCACTACCAAAGGCTTCATATGTGACCTGATAATTGCCCTGAGGTAGCTGAAACTCATACTCTCCAGTTTTCGGGTTGGAATAGACAATCAGTGTCTGGTTTGGGTTTTTGATATTCATGGTACTGATCTTCACGCTGTCGTCGATATTGCTATTGAGGTCAGCAACTTTAACCATTCCTCTTACAAAGAATTTTCTGGGATGATCATTAGTAAA
The DNA here is from genome assembly GCA_026391555.1 of Bacteroidia bacterium. GTDB lineage: Bacteria > Bacteroidota > Bacteroidia > Bacteroidales > VadinHA17 > LD21. The sequence goes on from JAPLEB010000055.1 coordinate 12,661, forward strand.
TATCTCAATCCGGTAGATATCCTGTTTCCCGAAACCACCAGGACTGTCTTTTGCAATATATCCTTCATAACCTTCACTCTGAGGTTTAAAAAACACATCATCATCAGTTGTATTAATGGGATAGCCAACATTCAAAGGAACAGACCATTCACCATTATCAAGCAGAGTGGAATAAAAAATATCATAGCCACCCATATTAAAATGGCCTCTCGAGCTAAAAAATAGCGTTTTGTCATCGTTACTCAGGAAAGGTGATTCCTCATTGTAAGGGGTATTAATAACTGGTCCAATGTTTACTGCTGGTCCCCAGTTGCCGGTACTATCTCTATTAGAAACATATATATCAAGACCTCCGAGGCTCCCTTTTCTATTGCTGGTAAAATAGAGTTTCTTATTGTCGTGAGAAATTGTTGCATGTGATTCCCAATATTTTGTATTGATGTTTTCATTGAGTTTTACTATTGGAGACCAGGTGCCGTTTTCAAACTGTGAGGTATAAATAATTCCATCGTAATCAGCAGAGCTATAGAGGTATAACGTTTTACCATCTTTAGAAAGGGAGGTTGGAAAAAGATCTTTGTCAACTTTTAGCAACTCATTCATGTTTAACGGGCCACTCCATTTACCATTAATTTTAGTGGAGAAAAGTATTGCATCGTAAAATGCCAGGCTTCTTGAAAATACAAGAAGATCCTCATTATCAGAAATAACCGGGTTAAATTCAGAGTTGCTTTCATTGATAATATTACCAAGGTTATTCTCCTTCACAAAAAGCGGCATACTAATAAGCTCCCTGGCATTCAGGCATGATTGTATCTGGAAGTTTACAACAGTTGTATCATATACTTTAGAGTTAAGGTTTTTTCTGAAGAGTTCATATGTTTCAAGAGCTTTGTCAAGGTAATTATTGATCCTATAAGCATTGGCAAGGTAATAATAGGCATCGTAAGGTGCTTTTGTTTCCCTGTATTTTCCTTCCTTGTATTCCGGATTAATATTTTTGACGGCATCTTCAAGGTAGCTCATTGCTTTATCTTTCTCCCCGGAAGTGTTTATATAGCACTGGCCGATCCTGTATTTAATATTCGCGTTAGTTGGGTAAATCTTTAATAATTTTTGGTATAACGGCAAAGCTTCTTTGTAGTCTTCAAACAATATCGAGCTTTCGGCTTCATAAAAAATATTTCTAATCTCCAGTTTCGACTGTGAAATTAAATCAGAATTGATTAATGTAGCCAGTAGCCACGATAACAGAACTAACCTTTTCATCATATTAAAATTGATCTAAATGGAATGATGTCATATAAACATCTGTCATTAGTTATTATCCTGGTTTCTACTTTTAGAAAAGAGGAAGTTAAATGTGTTAATTTCTTCTTAAAGCTACTAATATAAGTGAAATAATAGAAAAAAAGGCAATTTGCAACAGCCCTTTTGATTAAATTATATAAAATTTTCTTTAAACCTGATTATCAGGAGATAAAATTCATAATCTATTGTTACGACTATTTGACAGTTTAAGCAATTTCAGATTGCTCTTTCTGCAAGGTCATTGAAAATTTTTGCAAGTCCGGTGAGGTTTTTCTCATTTGTGTAGATCAACGTCGTAAGGCTATCCTGCAAAAACGGTTTAAGTGAGCTAACCCTTCCCTGAAATAAATTGCGAGTATTATTAGGAAATACCAGGAGTTGAATTTTCCTTCTTCAGCCCGCTTCCTTACATAAATTCTCATCGCTTTGTAAAAATGGAGGATGTCAGTAATGTTATTTTTGCCTGTGCTTTTTCCTTTGAAGTGAATTATCTGGGTATCAGGATAATAGTAGTTATTGTACCCGGCTTGTAATAATCTGTAACTCAAGTCGATATCTTCACCATACATAAAAAAATCTTCATCCAAAAGCCCTGTTTTGATGAGCGCTTCCAGGCGAATGAACATAAAGGCGCCTGAGATTATCTCCGTCTTGGAGGTTTCAAAACTGTCAATATGAGACATATAATACCTGTTGAATAACCTGGATTCAGGAAAAAGAAAAGATAAACCGAATATTTTAAAAAATGCAGTTTTTGGAGTTGGTAAAGCCCTTTTCGATTCCGGGAGAAACCTGCCTTCGCCATTAACCATTCTCACTCCCATTGCCCCTGCATCGGGGTGATCGTTCATGAAATTGATGCATTTGGTAAAGGTGTCATACTCAACGCGAGTATCAGGGTTTATAAGCAGGATGAATCGACATTTTGCCAGTTTTATTGCCTGATTGTTTGCTACGGAAAAACCGGAATTGACTCTGTTTGTTATAAGGATAACTTCCGGAAACTCCTGTTCGACCATAACACGGGAATCGTCGGTTGAATTGTTGTCAACAACAAATATTTCACAATCAATATTTTCTGAAGCTTTTTTAACTGAAAGCAGACATTGTTTCAGAAAATCTCTGACATTAAAACTGACAATTATAACGGACAGCTCCATCCTGTTGTTATGGCCGTGATTGATCGATTTTATCATTGCTGGTAAGGATTTCTGTTGTTAATCGCCCGTCCGAGCGTGATCTCATCGGTGTATTCAAGTTCATCACCAATTGCCACACCACGAGCCAGGGTTGTGAGGCTGGTATTGTACTTGTTCAGTCTTTTATAAAGGTAGTAGTTTGTAGTATCTCCTTCCATAGTTGTGCTCAAAGCAAAAATTATTTCTTTGATACCTCCGTCTTTCACTTTTTCTTCAAGGCTGTCGATCTTAAGATCAGATGGGCCTATTCCATCAATAGGGGAAATGATACCCCCAAGAACATGATACAAACCTTTAAATTGCCGTGTATTCTCAATAGCCATCACATCCTGAATGCTTTCCACTACGCATATAACTGTTCTTTCCCTCTTGCCATCATTACAAATATTGCAGATTTCAGTATCGGATATGTTATGGCATATCTTACAATAGTGGATTTCTTCATGAAGCTTTATTATGCTCTCGCCGAATCTTCTTACCTCTTCAGTGTCTCTTCTTAACAGATTCATTACCAGCCTTAAAGCGGTTTTCCTTCCAACGCCGGGAAGAGAAGCAAATTCGTTTACAGCATTTTCCAGCAACCTGGAAGGAAATTCATTAAAACTCATAACTATAACTTTTTGACAAAATTAGTTCAATTTTCCGGTGTTATTAAGCCGTCAGAGAATTTTTTGTCTTCCTTTCTTTTTGTTATTCTTGTAAGTTAATTGACTCTTATATGCCACCACTATTAATTCTTGGTATTTTCCTGATCTATACGGTCATACTCTTTGCTGTTACCTGGTTAACAGCACGAAAGGCCGACAGCCAGTCTTTTTTTATCGGAAATAAAGTTTCTCCATGGTTTGTTGTTGCATACGGAATGATCGGCGCTTCACTCTCAGGAGTAACCTTCATGTCTGTACCAGGCTGGGTAAAAGACACTCAGTTCAGTTATATGCTTGTAGTTTTTGGTTACCTGTTCGGCTATTTCGTAATTGCTCTTGTTTTGCTTCCATTATATTACAGACTGAAACTAACTTCCATTTACTCTTATCTCGATCAACGGTTTGGTTTCTGGTCATATAAAACCGGTGCCGGATTTTTCATAATTTCCAGAACACTTGGTGCGTCATTGCGTATGTTTTTGGTTATTAATGTTTTGCAGATTTTTGTTTTTGATGCCTGGAATATTCCATTCTGGGTAAATGTTCTTGTATTCATCATTCTCATCATTCTTTATACCTTAAAAGGGGGAATAAGGACCATCATTTGGACTGATACTCTTCAGACAACCTTCATGTTATTAGCTGTTGTGCTCTCAGTAATTTTTATTAGTAAGGATTTGGATATTTCGCTTTTTAAACTGGTTTCCACAGTAAAAGAGAGCTCCGTTTCTAAAATGTTTATAATGGACTGGCATCACGAAAGATTTTTTCTTAAACAGTTCTTTAGTGGAATGTTTATCACAATAGTTATGACAGGACTCGACCAGGAGATGATGCAGAAAAACTTAAGTTGCCGTAACATAAAGGAAGCTCAGAAAAATATGTTCACATTCAGCGGGATACTAGTCTTTGTCAATCTGTTATTCCTGTTTCTGGGAGCCCTTTTGTTTGTTTATGTTCAAAACAAGGGAGTGGTTGTTGCATCCAGTGATGACCTTTTTCCGACCATTGCACTCAGGTACCTTGGCCCAATGGCTGGATTGATATTTCTTATCGGTCTTATTTCGGCTGCATTCCCAAGTGCAGATGGTGCGTTAACCTCTCTTACAACATCTGTAAGTATCGATTTTCTGGGTCTTGACCGCCGTAAGGGTATTTCTGAGATGGCAAAGACCAGGATCAGGTATGCTGTCCACATATCTATCGCCCTTGTATTTTTTATCAGTATATTGATATTCAGTACATTAAACAACAGAGCTGTAATAGACAAGCTTTTCACAATAGCAGGCTATACCTATGGTCCTTTGTTAGGACTTTATTCTTTCGGACTATTCACGAAGAGAGAAGTGACCGACAGGTTAACCCCTTTTATTGCAATAATTTCACCATTAGCTTGTTACTTTCTCAGCAAGTATTCCGAAGCATTATTTAACGGGTATAAATTTGGATTCGAGTTGCTTCTGCTCAATGGTTTCCTTACGTTTATGGGGTTATATATATTCAGCAGAAAACCGGAGAAGACCTAATGCCTGTTGCCTTATTTTAAACCCACCCCTGCAGTCTGGCTCCTCCCTAAAATTGCCCACCGGGCAATTTTTTAACGGTCGTTCCTCTATTGCCTGTTGCCTGTTGCCCCCGTATCTTCAGTCTCTTCCGGCACCTCTTTTTTAATTATTACATTTATCTTTTTATAGGGAATGTTCCAGACAATGAAGTAGTTTAAACCTGTACTGAAATTTTTTCCTCCGTTGCCGAACCCGGGGAAATAAATTGGCCGGAGGTCTTTACCTGTGCCGGTATAGAGCAACCTTCTCAGACTGATTGTCCATCCAATACTGAAATTTTTTAACACTTCAACTCTCACACCCGGAGATACCTCAACGAAATGGCCCCAGTTTGTCTTTTGAGCAATTGAAGATGATGCTGTGCCCCAGTAATTTTCCTGTTGAAATGATGGAACCTCTGAATTGAAAATGCTTAAGCCGTATCGTAGTCCGACCCCTGCCCAATATTTACCCAGAGATTTTTCAGGTTTGAGAAGATTAAAATCAGCACCGGTACGTACAAACATGCCTTTATTAAAATATTCATAATTGTATTGTGAATACTTGTAATTAAGGTAGCCCGCCGCCAAAACAGCAGAAACCTTTTCATTAATGTCAACAGAAATATATCCTTCGGCGTTTAAAATATTCTTTTCTGAAAAATAAATGGCAGGACCGGAAACTTCCAATCCAAGCTTTATCTTAAGAGGTATAAGGATTGTGTCCTGTGCATGAACTTGTTCCAAATTGCTGATCAGGATAAACAGGAGACTAATAAAATATGCGGATGTTCTCCTCATTGATAGTTGTAATAGTGTTTTTTCTTATATCTATGGAATCGATGGCATTAGTTGTATAAGTAAGTGAATCAAGGTTATGATAAAAAGTATAACCACATTCCTTAGAGATAAGGTGAGGATAGCTGCTGTAACTGAGCTTCAACGTATCGGTTATACCGTTTATTCTGATGATATATATGCAACTATCTGTTGAAGCATTCAATGGAAGGAGAGCAATTTGTACATTTTTGGCCTTGTTATAAATAATTGAATCCATACTTATCCCGTAAACAGTCAGACTATCGGGAGAAAGGAGTCTGCCTGTTCCATTCTTATAAAGGGTTGCTTTCAAATACGATTCCGTTTCCTCAAAACATGATTCCGGAGTACAGGAAAACAAAAACAGGATTAGTCCTGATGAGATGATAAGAAGGTTTGCCGGAATAAGTTTTCTCATTACTCTTTTGAAAGCCTCAAAATTACAAAAATATTCCTAGAATTTTGGCAGGTTCTTCAATACTCCGCTAATACCGTTTTTTATTTTTGACAGGACATTAATTTCTTTTTCTCCCGCAAAATATATTTCAGCAAGTATCTCTTTGTATTTTTGAAATACATAATTTCTTTTCAGTTTAAGGGTTGGCGACAACTCTCCGGTCAACGGAGTCCATTCCTCTGTTACCAGGCGGAATCTTTTGATCTGTTCATGCTCCCCGAGAGATTTATTAACCTCTTTAACTTCCCTGGTGAATCTATCAATTACTTCAGGCAGTTCTATAAGATCACTATTATCGCGGAACTGGATATTATGTATTGAGCACCAGTCGTGCAGAAAAGTGAAATTAGGTGATAGGAGAGCACTTGCGAATTTCTCATTTTCACCAATTACCATTGCCTGTTCTATAAAGAATGATTCTTTAAGTTTATTCTCAAGTACCTGGGGTGCAATATATTTTCCGGCAGACAGTTTAAACATTTCTTTCTTTCTATCGGTGATTCTCAGGAATTTACCCTCCTCAAATACACCAATATCACCGGTGTGCAGCCAGCCATCCTTGTCGATCATCTCTGCAGTCATCTCTGGCGCTTTATAATAACCCATCATGACATTCACTCCTTTGCATAAAATCTCGCCATCTTCTGCTATCATAACCTCACATCCTTCGATAACAGGTCCGCATGTTCCAAATCCGATTTCGTCTACTCTGAAAGGATTAACAGCTATAACCGGAGAAGTTTCTGTGAGTCCGTAGCCCTGAATGACAGGTAACCCGGCAGCCCAGAAGATTTTTTCGAGTCTCGACTGAAGGGCAGCGCCTCCGGAGACCAGAACCTGCAACTCTCCACCCAGAGCTTCCTGCCACTTGCTGAATATCAGTTTCCTGGCTATCTTAAGACGGAATTTATAAAATGATGAATTCCCCTTAAGTTTGAATTTAAGTCCGAGATTTACAGCCCAGAAAAATATTTTTTTCTTTATCCATGGGAGGTTTCGTCCCTTTCCAATAATATTATCATAAATTTTCTCAAGAAGGCGCGGAACAGTATTGAAAATATGTGGTTTAATTTCTTTAACTGTCTCAGATACAGTACCCATATTTTCGACATAATAGATACTTATCCCTTTATATTGAAAGTGGTAATTAACCATTCGTTCATAAACATGGCAGAGCGGAAGAAAACTAATTGCCCTGTGCCCGTAACCCAGATGATGGGCTTTTGAAGTTGTAATTGCGTTCTTTACAAGGTTATTGTGCGAAAGCATTACCCCTTTTGAATTCCCTGTGGTACCTGAGGTATATATAATTGTAACAAGATCCTCAGGTTTAATACTATCTTTTATTTTCTCAAGTTCCCCATGAAATTTGTCTGCATTTTTTTTACCGGTTTCAATTATTTCATCGAAGGATCTTACCCCTTCAACCGGGTCAAATGAAAAAATATCTTTTAGTCCATGAATTTTATTTGCAATAGGACTAACCTTATTATATATAGTTTTATTGCCTAATATAATAACTTTAACATCGGAGTGTTTAAGGATGTATTCATACTCATCAGTGCCGATTGTCGGATAGATAGGTACGTGAATCAGGCCCGCCTGTGCAAGTCCCATGTCGACAAAGTTCCACTCGGGCTTATTTCCGCTTATTGTTGCAACTTTGTCACCTTTCTTATATCCCATTGCAAGGAGTCCATAACTCACCCAGTTCACATAATTACATACATCTTCAGTGGAATAGGTTATCCATTCATTATCTATCTTTCCACCGTACATGTCTTTACGGGGATATTTCTCCAGATTCCACTGAATTATGTCAAAAGTCCTTTTTACTTCCATAATCATTATGAATTAATTAAGCAGCAATTCTAATAAATATTTTCGAACAAATTATGATGCGATTGCAAACTAAATATAATTAAAAGCATAAGCATCAAATAGACAGAGCATTGCAAGAAATATGCTTTATAATATATTTCGAATGGAGGGAAAAAATTCAGAATCTGATATTTACTGGTCAGGATTTTTGAAGGAAATCGGCTGCTTTTGCAAGAGCACGTGGGATTCCTGCAGGATTTTTTCCGCCGGCAGTAGCGAGAAAAGGTTGTCCTCCTCCACTTCCGTTTATTTCGCCGGCAATCTCCTTAATAATGGTTGTAGCGTTAATATTCCTTTCTCTCACTAGATTTTCGCTGACCATAACCAGGATATTGGCTTTTCCCCGGGTTTCCGACCCGATAACAAGAACCGTGTTGTCTGAAGAATTCCGGATATGGTTTGCAATGTTTTTCAGTAAATCAGATGAATCAGTTTCAAGCTGACCAGAAACAAATCTAATGTTGTTTATTATGACAGCCTTTTCTACAAGATCTTTTAGCATTATAGTTGCTGATTGTGCCTGAAATTTCTCAATAGTCTTTTTCATTGACGAGTTTTCAGCAATAAGTTTCTCAACACTTTCTTTAATACTGCCGGTGCTCTTAAGCAGGGAAGCTGTCTCGTCAACCGTATTTAATTTCTCATTAATATATTCCTCAGCTTTTGAAGCTGTTACAGCTTCGATTCTTCTTATGCCGGCTGCTATGGCTCCTTCTGAAACAATTTTCACTATACCAATACTGCCGGTGGCATCGACATGTGTTCCACCACACAGCTCCACCGATTTTCCAAATTCAACAACTCTTACCATGTCACCGTATTTTTCTCCAAACAGTGCCATGGCTCCCATCGATAGCGCCTTTTCCATAGATACCCCAATAGTTACTTTGGCGCTGTGATTTTCCCTGACCATTCGGTTTACAAGTGCTTCCACCTTCGATAATTCCTCTTTGCTCAACTTGCTAAAATGGCTGAAGTCAAAACGGAGACGATCCGGAGTTACAAGGGAGCCTTTCTGTTCCACATGTTTGCCGAGAATTGAACGTAACGCAAAATGGATCAGGTGAGTAGCAGAATGGTTATTTGCTGTCATAATACGCTTTTCAAGATCAACTTTGGCGCTGAAAACTACAGATAGATCAGAAGGAAATTTCTTTGCAATATGAATTATAAGATTGTTTTCTTTAATAGTATCAGTGATCGCAATTTTTTCGTTTTCTGAAGTAATCTGCCCGGTATCACCTGTCTGACCGCCCGACTCAGCATAAAAGGGAGTTTTATTAAAGACCAGCTGGCAACTCATTTTCCCTTTGACCTTCACATTACGGTATTTTGTTATCAGCACTTCATCTTCAGTCTTTTCGTAACCTGTGAATTCAGTCCCTTCAATATCCTTAATTACCGACCAGTCGCCTGTTTCCACTGTAGCATCGTCACGTGACCGATCTTTCTGATTTTTCATCTCATCTTCAAATCCATTAAAATCGAGATGCATATCATTCTCCTTAAGAATAAGTTGCGTAAGATCAACAGGAAAACCAAAAGTGTCGTACATCTCAAAGGCTACTTTACCGGCCAGTACATTCTTATGTTCTTTTCTAAGATCAGTGATCATTCTTTCTATCATTTTCAACCCTTTTCCAAGAGTTTTAAGGAAGGCAGTCTCTTCCGCAAAAACAATTTTCGCAATCTGTTCTTTACCAGTCTGAAGTTCAGGGTATTGGTTGCCCATAGTCCGGGCAAGAACAGGAACAAGCTTATAAATAAACGGTTCCTCTATGCCCAGGCAATTATACCCATATCTTACTGCGCGACGGAGAATTCTTCTTATGACATACCCTGCCTTGTTATTTGATGGAAGCTGGCCATCGGCAATCGAGAATGAAACAGCTCTCAGGTGATCAGCTATGACCCGCAGTGCAATATCCCATTTTTCGTTTACTCCGTATGCTTTACCGGTAATTGCAGAAATTTCCTTTATTACTGATTGGAAAATATCAGTATCGTAATTCGATTTTTTACCCTGTACAACCATACATAGTCTCTCAAATCCCATTCCCGTATCGACATGTTTTAAAGGGAGTTGTTCAAGCACTCCGTCGGAACGGCGATTATATTGAATAAATACAAGATTCCATATTTCTATTACATGTGGATGACCTTTATTCACAAGTTCTTTTCCCGATATTTTTTTTCTCTCTTTGTCATCCCTCATATCTACATGTATCTCCGAGCAAGGACCGCACGGGCCTGTTTCTCCCATCTCCCAGAAGTTATCCTTTTTTGACCCTTCGAGTATCCTTTCTTCCGGATTTGAAAAGCATTTTCCCCAATAACTATATGCTTCGTTATCGCGCGGAACATTATCTTCTTTGTTTCCTTCAAAAATAGTTGCATATAACCTGTCTTCAGGTATTCCAAGCCTTTTCACAAGAAACTCCCATCCCCATTCAATAGCCTCTTTTTTAAAGTAGTCACCGAACGACCAGTTACCAAGCATTTCAAACATGGTATGATGGTATGTATCATGTCCAACCTCCTCAAGATCATTGTGTTTGCCGGATACCCTGAGACATTTCTGAGAGTTGGCAACCCTTTTATTTAATGGCTGCCGGTTCCCAAGGAATATATCTTTGAACTGGTTCATCCCTGCATTGGTAAACATAAGTGTAGGGTCATTTTTAACTACCATTGGTGCGGAGGACACGATATTGTGGCCTTTTGACCGGAAAAATTCAAAAAACAATTGCCTCAGTTCCTGTGCCTTCATTTTAATAACCATTGTGTTATGTAAATATACCTGAATTTTGGTTTGTAAAATTAATTTATTTGGTTTAGATTTGTCAATTACCAAAATAAAAATTCAAAAATCGGCAACCCATTGTTTCGAAACCGGAAATATGTGCTTGATTCGTCTGACCTGCAATACAAGCTGGTAAAACTTCACTGGAAAGTAAGATTCTTACATTTCTTTTTGTGGTTTGCCGTTTCTGTCATAGTTGCAGTATTTTATGGAACTGTTTTTGAAAATATTTTTGGTTCCCCTAAAGAGAAGATGCTGAGTCAGCAGGTTGAAAATCTGAAACTTCAGTATTCACTCATCGGCAGAGAGCTGGATAATTCAATGACTTCCCTGAACAGTTTCAGGCTTTCTGATGACAGGCGTTACCGTCCGATATTGGGCATGGATAGTATTCCTGAATCGTATAGAAAGGCTGGCTATGGAGGTGTTGACAGATATCGCGATCTGACCGGGTATGTTAATTCAAATCTTCTTATTTCGTTCAGGTCAAAAATAGACGAGTTAAAAAATCGGGCAAATATCCAGAATGAATCCTTTAAATCAATAGCAGAAAGATCTGCTGAGTGGAAAAGAGAGATGGACCACCAACCAATGATAAGCCCTGTAGATGTAAAATACCATCTTGGTGATGGATTCAAGTTCCGGGCAATTCACCCTGTACTTGGATCAGCCCGATGGCATTATGGGCAGGATTTTGAGGTTCCTTATGGTACGGAGGTATATGCAACAGGTGACGGTAAAATTATTGAATCAGGATGGAACTCAGGCGGATTCGGGAATTATACTGTAATAGATCATGGTTATGGACTACAGTCCACTTATGGTCATCTTAGTGATATTAAGGTTGTTAAGAACATGAATGTAAAAAGAGGTGATCTCATTGGGCTTAGTGGAAGCACGGGGACATCCTCCGGACCTCATCTCCATTACCAGATTGAGCAATTTGGGGAACATAAGAACCCTGTTAATTTCTTTAATAACGATATTTCTGCAGATGAATACAATGAAATGATCCAGGCGTTCGGATCAAAATCAAAATTCAGATAATCTCTTTCTTTATTCAGTCCCATTCTTCTCAGGAGTCATATAAGAATGCCGGGTTTCATTTTTTTTCAGAATTGATTATATTTGCCATGTTATGCCACGCACAAAATATAAATTTAATCCCGATTCACTTAGTTTTGACAAAATAAGACTTGGTGTAAAGGCATTGTTACTCAGGTTTTTGGCTTACTTTACCGGGTCAGTCATTATTGCTTTAATTTACTGGGTCATTTTTGCTGCCTTTTTCGATTCTCCAAAGGAAAAAGCATTGGAACGTGAGGTAGCTCAGATGACTATTCAGTACGACCTGATTCACAGGGAGATGATAAATGTTGAAAATGTACTTGAAGGTCTTCAGAAAACTGATGATAATCTTTACAGAACCATTTTTGAAGCTGAACCTATACCGGCTACACTGAGAGAGGGAGGTGTCGGGGGCGTAAACAGATACGAAGCGCTTGAGGGTTATAACAACTCTAATCTTGTTATTGAAACAACCAACAGACTCGACAAGATCAGGAAAAAGGTTTATGTCCAGTCAAAATCGTTCGATGACCTGATCAAATTGGCTAAGAAAAAAGAAGATATGCTCAGATCAGTTCCGGCGATACTTCCGATTTCAAATAAGGATCTTACAAGAACAGCATCTGGATTTGGATTGAGGATACATCCAATTTATAAAATCATCAAGTTCCATTATGGTATGGATTTCACAGCTCCGGCGGGAACTGATGTCTATGCAACAGGTGATGGTGTTATTGTTGCCAGGTTATCTTCAAAAAGAGGACTTGGAAATCATATTATTGTGAACCATAGTTTCGGATATACCAGCATTTATGCACATCTCAGCAATTTCAATGTAAGGGTTGGTCAGAAAGTTCAGCGAGGTGATGTTATCGGATTTGTAGGTAATACAGGGACATCAGTTGCAAACCATCTTCATTATGAGATCAAGTTAAATGGTACAAATATTGATCCGGTCAACTATTATTTCGAAGACCTTACAGCTGCGGAATATGAAAGAATGATTGAGATTGCTTCTAAAAACGGTCAGTCATTCGATTAGTCTCTTTTTAATTATTGTAAAGAGATCGGTTAATATGTTAATTTGAAAACTTGATTTTTGCACTTTGCACTTTGCATTTTTCATTTTTTACTTTTTATTATGCCATACAAAGAAAAAAAAATCGAAAAGCTCTATTATTCTATAGGGGAAGTAGCTGAGATGCTCGATGTACCAGTTTCTACAGTCCGTTTCTGGGAGAATGAGTTCGATATTCTGAAACCCATGAAGAACAAAAAGGGAAACAGACTGTTTACACCAACAGATATTAAAAACCTGAGGATCATCCATCACCTGGTAAAAGAGGAGGGGATGACTCTTTCTGGTGCAAGGAAGAAACTATCTGAAAAGTGGGAAGAGACGGATTATAAGTTTGAGATTAACGAATCGCTTCAAAAGATTAAAACAATACTACTCGATATAAGGGATAATATTTGAAATAAGGCTTAAGCCATTAAAAATATTTCAATAATTCACAAAGGAATACGCTCAAAATGAAATTAAAAGATCTTTGTTCTTTTCTCGATTCTGTTATACCATTGTCATTTCAGGAAGGCTATGACAATTCAGGACTTCAGGTTGGTTCTCCGGAGAAGGAGGTCTATTCGGCAATGGTAACTCTGGATGTTACTGAGGGAGTTCTTAATGAAGCCGGTTTTGCCGGATGTGATCTTATTATTTCCCATCACCCTTTGATCTTTAACGGGATAAAAAGTCTTACAGGAAAATCAGTAACCGAAAGATTGCTGCTTAAGGCAATTAAACAGGAGATTGCCATCTATTCCGCCCATACCAATCTTGATGTTATCAGCACGGGAGTAAGCAGAATAATGGCAGAAAAGCTTAAACTTCAGAATATAAAAGTTCTGTCTCCATTAAAAAACAGGCTATTAAAACTTGTTACATACATTCCTGAATCCTATCTGGAAAAAGTGAGAGAAGAGCTCTTTGAAGCAGGAGCAGGAGTGATAGGCAATTATGACAAGTGTGGATTCACCACTCAGGGAACCGGAAGTTTCAGGGGAAACGAAAATGCCAAACCTTATTTTGGTGAAAAAGGGAAGATCCATTTTGAAAAAGAGATCAGGTTTGAAACAGTCTTGTTTTCTCATTTGAAAGAGGAAGTAATAAAAGCGCTTCTTGCCGTTCATCCATATGAAGAGGTTGCGTATGATATTTACACTCTTGAAAATACTAATGTTGAGGTCGGCTTAGGATGTGTTGGCGAATTTAGTGATGCAATGGGTGAAGAAGATTTTTTGCAACTTGTTTCTTCAGTTTTTGATGCAAAGGGTGTCAGGTACTCGAAACCGACAGGAAAATCGGTGAGAAAGATTGCGCTTTGTGGCGGCTCCGGAGCTTCACTCATCAATATTGCTATTGCCTCCGGATCTGATGCTTTTATAACTGCCGATATTAAATATCATAATTATTTTGACGCTGAAAATACTATTCTGCTTGTTGATGCCGGACATTTTGAAAGCGAAAAATTCTCAACAGAAATTTTATACGACCTAATTATTAAAAAATTCCCTAAATTTGCAGTCCGGTTTTCAGAAACAAATACGAATCCGATAAATTATTTGTAAAAATGGAAAAAACAAAATCACACGAGTCTGAAATTTCTGTAGAAGAGAGACTAAGAGCATTATTTGGTCTACAGTTAGTTGATTCAGAGATAGATAAGATAAGAACACTCAGAGGCGAGTTACCTCTTGAGGTACAGGATCTGGAAGATGAAATAGCTGGACTTGAGACCAGATTAGGGAATCTCAAAGAAGAGGTTGTTAATCTTGAAAAATCGGTTTCAAAGAAGAATTATGAGATAACCGATGCCGAAGCTCTGATAAAAAAATACGAAGAGCAGCAAAAAAATGTAAGAAATAACAGGGAATTTGATTCTCTTTCAAAAGAGATTGAATATCAGAATCTGGAAATTGAATTATTCAATAAAAAAATTAAAGAGTTCAATTTTTTAATTGAAGATAAGAAGTTGGTTATTGCTGATTCAGAAGTTACTCTTGCTGACCGTAAAATTGATCTTGAAAATAAAAAATCCGAACTTGATGAGATTATTTTGGATACCCAGAAAGAGGAAGAGGGGCTTTATAAAAAATCGGAAAAGATTGAGGCAATAATTGAAGAAAGGTTACTTACTGCATATAAGAGGATACGTTCCAACGCGCGAAACGGATTGGCAGTGGTGCCTGTTCAGAGGGATGCATGTGGCGGTTGTTTTAATCAGATTCCACCACAAAGGCAGCTCGATATCAAATCGAGAAAAAAGATCATTGTCTGTGAATACTGCGGACGTATTCTTGTGGATGATGAAATAATTAAAGAAGGTCATCTGTAGCAGACTTCTATGAATAAAGAAAGCTGACTCCATAAGGGTCGGCTTTTTGTTTTTAACTAACTTTACCTCATAACTCAGAAATTCCATCCATGACCACTGCTGAATTCAAAAAACAGATAACAGAAGGAATTCCTTCAATACTGCCGGGTCCTAAACCTTATGATTTTAACCTGAACCATGCACCAAAGAGGAAGGATATACTGAATAGTTCTGAAAAAAAACTGGCAATAAAAAATGCCCTCAGATATTTTCCCCGGAAATTTCATTCTGTTCTGGCAAAGGAGTTTGTGCAGGAATTGGCAGCATTCGGAAGGATATATATGTACAGGTTCAGACCTGATTATGAGATAAAAGCCCGTCATCTTGATGATTTCCCTCACCTGACACGCTCTGCTGCAGCCATCATGCTGATGATCTCAAATAATCTGGATAATACTGTTGCCCAGCATCCTCATGAATTAATAACTTATGGGGGTAATGGAGCTGTATTTCAAAACTGGGCCCAGTATCGCCTTACAATGAAATATCTTTCTGAGATGACTGATGAGCAGACACTTGTGGTCTATTCCGGTCATCCGCTTGGTCTCTTTCCCTCGCGTAAGGATGCCCCAAGGCTGGTTGTGACAAATGGTATGGTAATCCCTAATTATTCCACCCAGGATCACTGGGAGAGGTTTAATGCACTTGGTGTTTCACAGTATGGTCAGATGACGGCAGGTTCGTATATGTATATCGGACCGCAGGGCATTGTTCATGGAACTACAATTACTTTACTTAATGCAGGCAGGATGATCAGCAAAACAGGTGAGGGGCTGTGCGGCAAACTGTTTGTATCCTCCGGACTGGGAGGAATGTCAGGGGCTCAACCCAAAGCAGCGGGGATAGCCGGTATTATTTCAGTAATTGCTGAGGTGAATCCCAAGGCTATTCAAACCAGACATTCCCGGGGTTGGGTCGATGAGGTATTTTCGGATATGGATATGCTTATCCTGAGAGTCAGGCAGGCAACTGCAGCTAATGAAGTGACATCAATAGCTTATGAAGGTAATATAGTTGATGTTTGGGAGAAATTTGCAGATGAGAATATAAATGTTGATCTCGGATCTGATCAAACCTCACTCCATAATCCATGGTCAGGAGGATATTATCCTGCCGGATTGAGTTTTGAGGAATCGAACCGGATGATGTCGGAAGATCCTGAGAAATTTAAAGAGGCTGTACGAAAGTCACTAAGACGTCAGGTTGAGGCAATAAACAGGCATACAAAAAGAGGGACCTATTTTTTTGATTATGGTAATGCATTTCTGCTTGAGGCTTCACGGGCAGGAGCTGATGTGATGAATTCCAATGGGGAGTTCAGATATCCATCTTATATTCAGGATATTATGGGACCAATATGTTTTGATTACGGGTTTGGTCCATTCAGATGGGTTTGCTGTTCAAATGACCCTGCAGATCTCGTGATAACTGACAGGATAGCAACAGAGACACTCGAGAAATTAATTGAAAAATCACCGGATCAGATTAAGCAGCAGATGGCTGATAATATTCACTGGATAAAAGAAGCAGGAAAAAACAGGCTTATAACAGGCTCACAGGCAAGAATTCTATATGCCGATGCTGAAGGAAGAATGGCAATTGCCGAAGCATTCAATAAAGCTATTGCAGAAGGGAAAATATCGGCCCCTGTTGTAATAGGGCGAGACCATCATGATGTGTCAGGTACCGATTCACCTTTCAGGGAGACTTCAAATATCTATGACGGATCGAAATTCACCGCCGACATGGCCGTTCAGAATGTAATAGGAGATTCCTTCCGTGGCGCTACCTGGGTATCGTTGCATAACGGAGGCGGAGTAGGGTGGGGTGAGGTTATCAATGGCGGCTTCGGGATGGTACTTGATGGTACAACAGATACCCAAAACAAATTACGGATGATGCTTCACTGGGATGTCAATAATGGGATTGCACGTCGCAGCTGGGCCCGGAATAAAGAAGCGATGTTTACTTTGAAAAGAGAGATGGAGAGAACCCCCGGTCTAAAGGTTACTGTACCTTATATTGCTGATGATGAGATAATTGACGAAGCATTAAAAGGGGTGTGAGGTATGGGGTGTGAGGAAATAAGTTATTTATTTTGAAAGAAGAGCAACAGCCATTGCTACAACTCCCTCTCCGCGTCCGGTGAACCCGAGTTTTTCTGTTGTGGTTGCTTTTATTGTTACGTTTTCAGGTTCGGTTTCAACTGCAGCTGATATTACAGTTCTCATTTCGGGAATAAAAGAAGATATTTTTGGTTTCTCCAGGCATACTGTACTATCTATATTGATCACACTAAATCCTTTTTCCCTTACCAGAATGAAGGTCTTTTTAAGAAGTATTTTGCTGTCGATGTTTTTATATTCCGGGCTTGTGTCCGGGAAGTAATAACCGATATCCCTCAGTCCTGCAGCACCAAGAAGGGCATCGCATATTGCATGCAGAAGAACATCTCCATCGGAGTGGGCCACACATCCTTTTTCAGAGAGTATCCTTACACCTCCCAGCCAAAAATTCAATCCTTTTTTAAGCCGGTGAAAATCAATACCCTGGCCTATTCTGATATTCATCCCCTTGATCTGCTGGTATTTCTCATAGCATTAATATCGAAAGCGATGGAAAATCGCAATGTACGTGCCAGAGGATGATTTTGCGCCAGTGGCATCAGGTAGGAGAAATCAAGTGTAAATATTTTCAATCTGAACCCTGCACCTGCAGTGAAGTATTTACGGTTACCTTTGGTTTCATTCTCATGAAAATATCCCCCTCTTATAGCAAACTGGTTATTATACCAGTATTCTACTCCGTATGAATAGGTTATTTCATGAAGTTCCTCTTTAAAGCCACCAGGGGCATCAAAGAATGATTGAAATATAGCTACGGGAACAGCAACATTTGGATCTTTCCCGGCTTTTATTTCATTTATAGCCGAACGGACTGTATCCCCACTTTCGTTTATGTCTCCAATCTTAAAATAAATCGGAGTTGTTGGAACAAGAAGTTTGTTAAGATCGATTGTGAGAGTGATCTTATTATACGTGTCGAGATTAACTGTACATGAAGTTCCCAGGCGCATATTCATAGGAATAAAATCAGATGTCTGTGAATCAGAGTAACTCATTTTTGCTCCGATGTTCGAGAAATTGAGTCCGAAACCAAGCTGTGCTTCTTTGCTGAAAAGATTAATATTCTTCTGATAATACCCTGAAATGTCAGCTGCAAATGAGATCCCGGGTTTTGTAGCAACGCCTCCGGAGAATGATCCGCCTGTAAGGTTTGAATAGATGAACCTGAATGCGATTCCACCGGAAAGATTATCGGTAAATAACCTTGAATAAGCAGCATCGAGGGCAAATTCATTTGGGTTGAAGGTACGTTCCAGAACTCCGAATTCATCGGTGAAGTCAACATATCCAAGAGAAGAATAAAGGAGACTCGCGCTTATAACCTGTTTTCTGTCGAGTCGTTTATACCCGGTCAGATATGCAATATTAATATCGGGTACAAGATTCCTAAGCCATGGGGAATAAGATATTCCTACTCCACCTTCGCCTTCGATAAAAGCAAATTTAGAAGGATTCCAATGCATGCTGTAGACATCAGGTGATGTTGCAACACCTGCATCGCCAATCCCCCCGGCTCTCGAATCGGGAGCTATCGTGAGGAATGGAACAACGGTTTGTATTGCATTAAGCTCTCCTGTGCTTTGTGAAAAAAGTTCTGTTTTACCCGGCAGGGCTGCTAAAAATAACAATATTGCAACTCTTTTTATCTTCATGCTGATTTTTTTCATTCTACGATCATGCAAATATAAAACAAATTATTGCCCCTGATATTGTGTAACTGTTACAAAATGATCATGCGGCCCGAAGCCCTTGCTGTTTCTCCACTTCCGGTACTGACAATAACAGTATATGGATACATGCCTCTGCCGACTCTCTTACCTCCGTCGTCATTTCCATCCCACATTACAGGAGAAAGTGTATAACCTGTTGCCGAAACTTTTGTTTTAATGATTTTTATTATTCTTCCATTAAGGTTAAAAATATTTATTATCACATCAAATTCGGCTTCAGGCCTGTTGTGTTCCGCAATGATCATAGTCTCGCTGAGGAATGGATTTGGATAATTAATCAGATTTTTAAGTATGAATTTTCCACCTGTTTCAACCAGGAATAATATTGATTTTTCTGAAGAATTATTATAATTATCCCAAGCTTTGACAGTAAGAGAATGACTGCCTCCGCTTAATCCTGAAAGGTCATAGATAATTCTTCCCCTCAGATAATTATCGAAATCATTTTCATAATAGTTATTGAGTACAAATGACTTGTTGCGATCATTATCAAGAAATCCTGTTAAGTCATGTCCTATACCTGATCCGGTTGTATTAATACCACCATTATCTTCTATGATTGCCAGTAGCTTTGGATTGTTATCAGTTATGCCCCCATTTCTGAAGAGTGTGTCGTTCATATATAATTTAATATCGGGACCGGCAGTGTCAAAAAGAACAGCACTTGAGAAGCCTCCAACAACTAAATTGGTGAAACTCCCGTTCATATCTTCATCATACTCATGGGCATAATAGCTGATCTTGCCTGTTCCGAACGAATAATCAATATCCCTGGGGACAACGAAAGTAAATTTGAACCTGCCGTCTTTTGCCTTTGTCTTGCCGCTGAAAAGGACGTTGTTCCTGAGATCGAATACCATAGTCTGGCCGCCATCATTAGCTAGAGTTTTTATTTTACTTTCTTTATCATAAACCAACGGGGATACCACTCCATTAAAAGTGTTCATGAGTTTTCCGCCCTGATCTTCAATGTGTCCGGCAACAGTTATGAGTGAGAGCGCTTTCAGACTGTCAATATTATCTAAAATGGAAACATTATTAATTGAGTCTGTAATAACCTTTCCGTGCCATGGATAGGCAAGTTTTAAGGCCGGATCGCCTAATAAGGTAAAGTTCCTTTTATTCGGACCAGTTCCGGAATTATTCTTAGCCAACCTGATTATGTCTCCTAAACACATGGTATTACCTGATTCGTCACGATCAAAAGCGGAATTCATTATATTTTTGTTAAGGAAATAATTTGGTACAGAATATACAACCCGGGTAGTAGACATTAAGGCAATACCACCCCCATCCCTGTTCAGAAGCACCATCTCTCCACCAGAGGTCTTCCCGGTCATCTCCCTTGTTATTGTATTTATTTCAATATCATCGAAACGGCTGAATTCACAGGTAGCAGTAATAAAAAGTGGAAGTTTTCCACCGTTTTTCCAGGAGTTAATGTCTTCTGTTTTAATCACCCTCTCGCTGGCAAGGCCATTCTCGTTGCCATGACCGGTATAGTTGAATATCAGACATCCTGAATTGATGCGCTCTTTGATTGCTTTATCAACATCCGGATAGGACTGTCCGTTTACCGTAGTGGTTTGGCTGAAAGCATCAAGATAGATTTTTTCGACATTGAAGGAAGGAACACTATCTTTAAGAAGCGTGGCAATTCCTTCAGCATCAGATATATGCGTATTGTTGTCCTCATCATCTGCAGTCAGGCAGATCACATTTTTCCAATCACCCATGTTGGCAGGATCGAGGTATCTGATTATCTTCGAAAGGACAATACCTGCCTGGCTGGTATCGGAAACCGGCAACCGGCCAATGCCGATATTTAGTGTTTCCTTTAATATTCTTTCACCACCTTCTTCTACTTCTCCTTCACCATCTTCAAGCAGCCCATAGAAATCATCGGATGTAAAAGAAGAAACAACCACATTTGAGTTTAGTGACTGGTATGTTGGAATGAAATTTGGATTCTTTGGCGGCAGAGTTTTATTTTCATAAGAACCGTCACCGAAAAGCAGAAGATATTTAAGAGGATGGATAGTACCTTTCTGCTTCTGATATTTCATTCTGACAAAGTTTCTTATTGCACAAATATCAGGGATTCCACCCGAAAATTCATTATATACCTGGTCAAGTGTTACAACCTCTGAAAGAAGGCCGTTGTTATTAAAATGAATTTTTGCAAGTTTTTCAGCATACGCTCTGAATAAAGGGTGGGTTATAATAATCATTTCAACTGGTTCAGAAGAATGTAAATCCTGGTTTGGTATCGCGGCTGGTTTGATTGATGCTATCAACGCGTTACCCGGAGTGAATGCAATAAATGTTTTAAGGGTATCTGTAGCAGCTTTGAATGTAATATTTTCTCCGCTTCCCGTATACTTAATCTGCTTTGTATTCAGTGGGTCAGAAACATCCCAGACAATGACATCATTAATAATGCTCCGGATTGCGAACCCGGTTATCCTGCCCGGTGCAACAGATTTTGAATCACTATATTGCATTACAGAGCCGGTAAATGAATTTGATCTTCTTCCCTGCAGTTTCAGGTAATCAACCCATCCTTTGGCACCGGGTTCACCGTTATTATTAATTTTGATTTCATAAACAGGCGATGTTGATCCCGGCATTATTGAACCGGTGTCAGAGGTAATCTGGGCAAAAGTGCCGGTATAATTATAAAGATCAACACGCGGAACCTGAATACTTTTATTCGATTCTCCTTCATTTAGCACGAAACTGGTCGGAACAGATGCCCTTGCAGCTACTCTGATACTGTATTTTACTTTTTCGGAAGCTAAAAGGTCTGTAAAACCAGGATTGATTCGAATGCTTGAAATCTGCTGGAACCATTCTCTTCCGGATTTAATAAGGTTTTCATTCTCCTGTTCATGAATGAATAAAGCATCGGATTCTGATGAGTAGTAACTTGTTTGTTGAGAAGATTCTTCGGCAGTTATTATTTTTTTCCCCGGGGTTGGCCCTGAAGTGATGAAATAAAATGCTGTGTCGGAGTAATTATGACGGAGGAAATCATACTCTTTTGTGGTCAAATTATAAATCCACCTGCTGGTACCTTTTCCAAAGAACAAAAGATATTCTCCTTCATTTAAGATGTTATCGTCTCCTGAAATAAATATTGATAACTCTTTAAGGTCATCAGGACTGGATGCATCATTAGAATATGATAATTGACCAAAATTGTTGCCATATATCTTTGGATTTGAAGGGTATGTCAGCCCAAGCAGTTTTAGCTTTGCAAAATCAATCCTGTAAATTCCATCTGCTGTGACTGCAATCCTGAACCAATTACCAGAAGAGAGAACGGATGAAGATGAATAACTATCTTTGGCTTTCTGTGCACAAAGGTTAATTGGTAACAGCAGCAGGCAAAATGGCAATATTTTGAGAAATCTTATCATTATTACAGACAAAGATAGAATAGTGCTTTTTGTTTGCTAACTTATTTTGTTTTTTATATGCTATTTCAGGTTATAATATTAACGTCATCATCACGTTGATATTGCAGTACTTAATAATATGTTGAAGCGGCTTAGTAAAATACTTATTTTGATTATTGCCATCCATGCTGATTGTTTTGGACAGGAGACTGATCCGGGGCCGGGTTATCAGATGGTATTGATGAATAATCCGGCTATTTCGGGTAGCGAGGGAGACGGAGTATTAAGGTTGTCATATCTGAACGTTTATCCCGGGAACAATTATAACCTTCATTCTGTTTATTTTTCTTATGATTCATATTTTCCGGCATTACATGGTGGAGCAGGGTTCTACCTCTCAGATGATTACCTGGGAGGTATTGTAAATGATTTCAGGGGAGGACTTTCATATGCATATTTTTTACAGGCAGGAAAAGATTTGTTTATTAATGCAGGGCTTTCAGCTTCAATTTATCACCGGGGTTATAGCTTTGACAAGGCAATTCTACCAGACCAGATCGATCCTCTTGGAGGGGTTTATTTCCCTAATGGCGAAATACTGGCAACTTCAGGACGAACAGTATTTGATATCGGTGCGGGATTTATTTTTATTTCTGGAAAATTTTTCGGTGGATTTTCCATTAATCACCTGGCTGAACCGAATCTCTCAGTATCCGGCTTTTCAAATGAGGGACTTAAAAGAAAACTTCTCTTACACCTGTCCGGTGACTTTGATATGAGTAAAAAGCAAAGTTTGAAAGTCCGTCCTCTTGCATTTCTGGGTCTGCAGGGAGAATTTTTATCTACAGGTACAGGTGTTGTTGTTGAAAGTAAATATCTGTCAGTCAATGCGATATTGCTTGGGGATACCGGAAGAAATATGAATATTCAGACAGGGTTTTCATTTAAAAGCGGGAAAGTGAGTGTTTATTACAATTATCGGTTTAATATTGTATCAGAAAATATATTAATGCCATTATCGCTTCTTCATCAAACTGGACTTGCAATCAGTTTAAATAATGTTGATAAAAGAAATATTATCAAAACAATAAATTTTCCTAAATTGTAGTTATATTTGGTGATTAATAAATATTGTTTTATAAAAATTTGTTATATTTGGGTATTCTTAAATGCCATAAAACTAAAGGAGTTATGTATAAATTCAGAGCCTTATCACTTGTTTTAATTTCTGTTTTGCTTTTTACATCCTGTATATTTAAGAATAAAGGGGGGGGCGGTAGTGATGTTTCCACTGCAACAGGATGGGAGTATAATAATCCTGACAATGGCGGGTTTGAAGTTACTTTCGGAGCCGACCAGAATACAGGTCCTGGTCTTGTACTCATTGAAGGAGGACGTTTTACAATGGGACAGGTGCAGCAGGACGTTATGTACGACTGGAATAATAAACCCAGAACGGTTACTGTATCGTCGTTTTATATGGATGAAACAGAGGTTAAGAATATTGACTACCGCGAATACCTTTACTGGTTGCGCAGGGTTTATAAAGATTATCCTGAAGTGTTTAGAAGAGCTTTGCCGGATACACTGGTCTGGAGAAGCCCGATGGGTTTCAACGATCCTTATGTGCAGTATTATTTCCGGCACCCTTCATATAATAACTATCCTGTTGTTGGTGTCAGCTGGCTCAAAGCTAACGATTTTTGCCTATGGAGAACCGACAGGGTTAATGAACAGATACTTATTGATGAAGGAGAACTGAACCCCGATCCTGACCAGTCAAATGAGAAGAATTTTAATACAGAAGCCTATCTCGAAGGACAATATGAAGGTGTGGTTAATCAGCTTCGCGAAAGCCTGAATCCAAACCAGACAGAAAGACGAACTAACTTTGAAGATGGCGTTCTTCTTCCCAGCTACAGGCTTCCTACAGAAGCTGAATGGGAATTTGCAGCTTATGCACTCAGAGGTACTACTTTTGAGGAAAGGGTTTACGAAAGAAGAATATTTCCATGGGATGGTCATAACGTTAGAAACGCATCAACAAAATTCCGCGGTGATATGATGGCTAACTTTGTCCGTGGCAAAGGAGACCTTATGGGAGTGGCAGGTAGCCTGAATGATAATGGAAGTATTACTGTAGATGTGAAATCATATTGGCCAAACGACTATGGTCTTTACTGTATGGCAGGGAATGTAAACGAATGGGTACAGGATGTTTACCGTCCTCTTACAGCGGAAGATGTTGATGGTTTTAATCCTTTCAGAGGAAACGTTTATACTGATGTTAGGAGAGACGCTAATGGTTCGGTTGTAGGAAAAGATAAACTCGGACGTCTGTATATTGATACTGTAAAAGATATTGATGTTGCGAACAGATTTAATTACCAGAAAAGTGATTACAGAAACTTCATGGATGGTGACCTGCAGTCG
Source organism: Bacteroidia bacterium (assembly GCA_026391555.1). GTDB lineage: Bacteria > Bacteroidota > Bacteroidia > Bacteroidales > VadinHA17 > LD21. The sequence continues at coordinate 37,513 of JAPLEB010000055.1, forward strand.
GCTATACCAGGAGGAAGCGATTGGACAACTGAAGATGGGAAAAAAGGCTCACTCAGAATGTATGCCCAGGATAATACAGCCAGCAGTAATGATTTCGTAACTCTTATTAATGACAATGCTCGGGTATATAAGGGTGGATCGTGGAAAGACAGAGCTTATTGGCTTAATCCATCAACAAGAAGATTCCTCGACCAGGAAGGATCGCGTGATGATATCGGTTTCAGGTGTGCAATGATAAGGGTAGGAAGCCCTTCTGGTATCTAAAATTGGGTTCACTGATTATATAAGCCTCATTATGATTGCATAATGAGGCATTTTTTTGAAAATATGAAGACGGAACAACTTTACAACCTCTTTAAAGAATCCTCCGGGGTAACCACTGATTCCCGTTCAGTCGGGAAAGGACAGATTTTCTTTGCAATATGGGGCGATAATTATAACGGAAATAACTTTGCTTCAGAAGCGCTGGAAAAAGGTGCTTCATGGGCGATTATTGATGATCCTCTTTTTGAAACGGAAAAGACAATCCTCGTGGATGACTGCCTCTTTGAACTGCAGGCGCTGGCATCGTACCACAGGAAAGAGATGAATGTTCCGGTACTTGCCATAACAGGGACTAACGGGAAGACAACTACCAGGGAACTACTTGCCGCTATCATAGCAAAAAAATTTAAGGTCCATTCTACAAAAGGAAATCTGAATAATCATATTGGTGTTCCTCTTACAATACTATCTGCACCCCCCGGGACAGAAATGATGATTATTGAGATGGGGGCCAATCATATTGGAGAGATAAGAACGCTATGCCAGATAGCAAAACCTGATTATGGGATAATTACAAATATTGGCACAGCCCATATTGAAGGTTTTGGATCAATTGATGGTGTAATAAAGGCAAAAACAGAACTTTATGAGTACCTCCGCGAGGTGAATGGAATTGCTCTGTATAACGACAAAAATCCATTACTCACCGAAAAGATTTTTAAGATCATAAACAGGGCTGTTCCCTTTTCTGACCCTACAGGCATTGAGCTTGCTGTGGAACTGGTGCCATCTGAACTGAATATTACCTTAGCAGCAACTTATAATCATCATACCTATAATATATGTACCAATCTCTTTGGCAATTATAATCTCGGGAATGTTAAAGCTGCAATAGCCACCGGCTTATTCTTAAGCGTTGAAATGAAAGATATTGTTGATGCTGTTGAAAATTATCAGCCGGCAAATAACAGGTCACAGATAATAATCACGAAGAACAATACTCTCATTTGCGATTCTTATAATGCAAACCCGTCAAGTATGTATTCAGCCCTGGAATCGTTTACCGGAATTCAGGCCGGCCCGAAGCTTGTAATCCTCGGTGATATGCTGGAGCTTGGCGAAAAGAGCGAAGAGGAGCATATTAAGTTATTAAATGAACTTCAATCTCAAAAAATTGAAAAGGCTCTTCTGGTGGGTTCTGTATTTCAGAAGGTCTCTTTAAAATCGGGTTTTAAATCATTTTCTGATGTAAATAAGCTCATAGATTTTCTTAAAAGTGAGCCTGTTAAGGGAAACACTATTCTTATAAAGGGATCGAGAGGAATTGGTCTGGAGAAGGTTTATGACCTGCTATAGAAAATTATTGCACGGGGGTTTTAGCCCCGGTAAATTTAATATTTATCATTAGGACTTCAGATATGCTGCCCGATCTTACACGAGGACCCCACAGACCATAGCCTGAAGAGACTATAAATTGTGTGTTTCCTTTCTTCAGATAGCCATAACTTAATTCATAGATCTTAGAAGTAACATAATTCAGCGGCCACATCTGTCCGTTGTGGGTATGTCCGGAAAGCTGCAGATCAATGCCATATTTTTCAGATTCATCCAGATGGAAAGGCTGATGATCGAGCAGAATAACTGGTTTTGTAGTATCTGCCTGTTTCATAAGTTCACCAAGGGATAATCGTTCTTTTCCGTAAAACCGGAATGAATCTCTGTCTATCCTTCCAATCAGCTGAATACCACCCTCAAGAGTTACCATCTCATCTTTTAAAACTCTTATACCTTTGCTTTCTATATATGGAATGGTACGATTTGCACCTCCAATGAATTCGTGGTTACCGGTTATAGCAAAGAGACCATCATTACATTTCGGACAAGTGAAATACTGGAGGAGATCATCTCTCAAAACAGGACCGATCTCGCCATCAACAATATCTCCAAGAAGTATAACAATATCGGGGTTCATCTCTTTCAGCATCGATGAGAGTTTTTTAATACTTCTTTTTCTTATTATACTCCCAAGATGAATGTCAGACACCGCTGCAATGCGTAATGTTTTTATTTCTCCGGCGGGTTTGTTTATTGTGATGTCATATTCTTTAATAACCGGTATTACTGCATTTATAAAACCGCCAACAATAAACAATGAGGAAATGGCCACTGTAATAATAAATGACCACTTACGGAAAAGGAAGATATTCTCACCACTTATGATTCCCGGAATTCTTAATGTAAGTAAAAGAATATCAGATATCAGGAAAAACAGGAACCCATATAGCATGAACGCAAGCCAGAAACCTCCCAGAATATTGAGAATATCAGCTATAACAGAAGAATGCTTCGATTCAAGAAATTTAGCCGCTATAAATATTGCAGCCAGTAAAAAGAATGCAACTGCATAAATCAGCCTGTTGTTTTTAAGGGCAGGTATTGCATTTAACCCTTTATAAAAGATATAAATATTTACAAGTGAGTAAACTGTGAGTACAATAGAGATAAATACGATCATTTGATATCTTTTCATTTTTATTTAGTTTTCCGACAGGAGGTTATTAAAAGTTTTATTGCCTTTAACATAAAACTCAAAAACAATGCTCTTGTTCAAAATGGGCAGCTGACTTTTGTTCACATCAAGTTCTTTTATCTTTTCCCTTTTCACTTTAAGTTCACTAACGTTTTTGTAGTAGTCAATATGGGCTCTCCATACAGATTTTATGCTAACGAAGTTTCCTTTAAACAGAAACATTATTACAGCAAGCCCGTCTAATAGTTTTCTGATGAACAGTGTTGTGTATAACTTATTGTCAGGCAGATTTTTATAAAGAAGAAACAGACTGTTTCTGAAATTGAGATATGTTTTAAACGGAGAATTGTAAGGGAGAGATCCTCCCCCTATGTGGTAAACTACAGAGTCGGGTATGTAGCTTACGCGGTAACCGGCTCTGTGAAACCGCCAGCACAAATCTATCTCCTCCATGTGAGCGAAAAATTCCTGATCAAATCCGCCGCATTTTAACCAGGCATCACGGCGCAATATCATGCAGGCTCCGCTCGACCAGAAGATATCTGTTTGGTTATCATATTGTCCGGTATCTGCTTCAGCCTTATCAAAAAGACGACCCCTGCAAAAGGGATAACCGTACTTGTCAATAAAACCGCCCGCGGCACCGGCATATTCGAAATGATCTTTCCGGTTATAAGAGAGTATTTTTGGCTGACAGGATGCAACATCAGAATTATTATCCATGACACTTATCAGAGGCTTCAGCCATTCCTCAGTTACTTCTATATCGGAATTAATTAACACATAGTATTTGGCATCAATCTGGTTGAGTGCCATGTTATAGCCACCGGCAAACCCATGGTTTTTATCGAGCCTTATAAGTTTTACGTTCTTAAAATTTTCGGCTATCCACTCCGGAGAACCATCAGTTGAACCATTATCTGCAACACAAACAACTGTTTCATCACTCATGGAATGTTTTACAACTGTTCCCAGGAACATTTTCAGGTAACCGATACCATTCCAGTTTAATATTACAATGGCAGTTTTATTCATTTTCAACCGGTCTTTTATGCTTCCATCGGCGATGACTCCATACCCAGAATTCAGGTTTTTCTCTGATGGTCTCTTCCAGCCGCTTTACATGTGTTTCGGTAATAAGATGCTCCGGCAGTCCTGCTGTATGGTTAAAAAGAAGCTCTATATTCAGATTGTAATACCCCCGTTTTATTTTCTGAATATGAAAGAACACGATTGCCATATTGTACTTTGATGATACTTTTTCAGTGCCCATATATATAGGTGTATCCTGATTCAAAAAGGTAGTCCAGTATTTGATTTCAGTTCTTATCGGTGTCTGATCAGATATAAATGCTGAAATTGTATTGATACCATTCTTTTTGTCGTTTATTAATTCTCTGATTATATTCGACATAGGCGTTAGAACCATTCCGTGTTTTGATCGGAGATCATTAATAAACCTGTCGAAAAACTTGTTCTGGAGAGGCTTGTAAATTGAGATTGTTTTGTATTTTGTATAGAGTGGAAGTGCGGCAAGCCATTCCCAGTTGTTATAATGACCCAGAACGGCAATAATATCGCGCTTATCTTCAAGCAGTTTGTCTAAAACGCTGAGATTGCTTACAGTGAACCGTTTCATTAGTTGTTCTTTGGGAATGTGGTTGAGTTTTAATGTCTCAATAAAAAGATCTGCCAGATGTTTGTAGAACTTTTTTTCTATTCGTTTAAGTTCTTCCGGGGATTTTTCAGGAAAAGAATTTTTAAGATTCGCGGCAACAACATTTCTGCGATACGAGGGAAAGTAGTATAGAATAAGATAAAGTAAGTCGGCAAATAGGTATAAAATCCGGAAGGGGAGGAGTGTAATTATCCAGTTGATGCCGTAAAAAATATAATATCCGATAGCTCCCATTTTGTTGAAGGGTTTAATTCTTCATTAATGCTCCTTATTCACGGGCAGCATTTTCAATTTCTTTACAAATTTCTTTAAGATCTATCATCTGTTAGTTAATTAGTTCAACGCTCATTCTTCCTGTTGGTAATATGCTTTCCAATTTAACTTTTTCTACCTGGCCGGCGAGTCTGGATTGCCATGGATACTCAACTCTGATATAATTTAAAGTAAAGCCGGATATTAATCCTTCGCTCCGGGTTCTTTCAAACAAAACATTTGTTGTCTGACCGATATTCAATTTATTAAATTCAATATTTTTCTTTTTTGAAAGAGCGATAAGCCTTTTACTCCTTATTTCTTTTTCCCGGTGCGAAACCTTATCAGGCAGTTTTTCTGCGACCGTATCCGGTCTTTCTGAAAAAGTGAAAACATGGAGATAGGAGAGAGGCATTTCTTCAAGGAATGAATATGTATCTTCAAAATCGGTAACTGATTCTCCGGGAAAACCAACAATTACATCAGCTCCTATGCCTGCTAAGGGCAACTTTCCCCTTACCATTTTTAACCTGGCAGCAAAGACATCCCTGGTATATCTTCTTCTCATTAGGCCAAGGATCTTATTACACCCGCTTTGTAAAGGGATATGGAAATGAGGAAGAATTTTTTCATTCATCGCCGCCATTTCAATCAATTCATCGGTCAGCAGGTTTGGCTCGATGGAAGATATCCTGAATCTTTCAATGCCCTGTACTTTAACAAGTTCTTTCAGAAGAGCCGCAAATGATTCTCCGGTCGATTTTCCAAAATCACCAATATTTACACCGGTTAGTACAATCTCTTTGATACCTTTTTCAGCAATTTTCTGTGCTTCACCGATGATGGATGAAATTTCCGGATTCCTGCTGCGCCCGCGGGCCAATGGGATAGTGCAATATGAACATCCATAGTCACATCCATCCTGGACTTTTAGAAAGGAACGCGTTCTGTCACCCATTGAGTATGACGGGTTATAGCTATCTGAAGAAGAGAGATTGCAGGAGTGAATCTCCACCTGTTGTCTCTTTTCAAGATCGGTCATGTAATCAGCTATGTTGAACTTCTCGTTTGTTCCAAGCACAAGATCCACTCCGGGAATAGAGGATATTTCCTGAGGTCTTAATTGAGCATAACACCCAACGACAGCAATAAATGCCTGGGGAGAAAGATTTATGAATTTTTTTATAGCCTGCCTGCATTTCTTATCAGCAGTATCAGTAACCGAGCATGTATTAATTATGTAAATATCAGCTTTTGAGTTTGCAGGAACTCTTTCAAATTTCCCCTCAGGAAATGATCTTGAAATAGTTGATGACTCGGCAAAGTTGAGTTTACAGCCAAGGGTATGAAATGCTACTTTTTTTCTATTAATAATCATTTATTTTATAGGACAATTGGGTATCTTATACACTGAATAATTGATTTTCAAGCTACATGGGATAGCTTTTTTAATTTACTTTTTACTTTTATCTTACAATAATTTACTTGCAAGTTCTGCGAGAAAGCTCCGTTCACCTTTAACAAGGTTCACATGAGCAAAAATATCCTGGTTCTTCATTTTGTCTGACAGGTAACTCAACCCGTTTGATGCAGTATCGAGATATGGAGAATCTATCTGTTCAATATCACCGGTAAAGACCATTTTGGTTTCCTCTCCGGCTCTGGTAATAATTGTTTTAATCTCGTGGGGAGTAAGATTCTGTGCTTCATCAACAATGAAAAAGATACTTGAAAGGCTACGCCCTCTTATGTAAGCAAGGGGGGTAATTACAAGTTTTTCCTCTTTCATCATATCGTTAATCCGAAGAAATTCCGGACTCTGGTGGCTGAACTTATGTTTTATTACCGTGAGGTTATCATATAGCGGTTGCATGTAAGGATCCATCTTATCCTTTACATCCCCTGGCAGAAATCCGAGATCGCGGTTTGCAAGCGAAACAATCGGGCGGGCAAGAAATATCTGTTTGTATTTCTTGTGTTGCTGAAGTGCAGCAGCAAGCGCAAGCAGTGTTTTACCTGTCCCGGCTTTCCCTGTTAATGATACCAGTTGAATATCGGGGTTTAAAAGAGCCTCGATGGCAAATGTCTGCTCGGCATTTCGCGGATCGATCCCATAGGTTGTCTGTTTAATTACTCTGCAAAGCATTTTATTAACAGGGTTGTAATGGGCCAGGGCACTTGATCCGTTATTTTTCAAAATGAAAAACTGGTGCCCCTTAAGATTAGCCTCCAGACTGAATTCTCCGGCATTTACTCCATCGGGAATCTCATAGAGTTTACTTATCAAATCCTGATTTACCCCCTCCAGTATCCTTATACCTTTATATAGATCATCAATATTTGCAACTTTGTCGTTTTCGTAATCCTGTGCAATGATACCCAGCGATTTGGCCTTCATCCGGAGGTTAATATCCTTAGTTATAAGCACAACTGTTTTATCCTTATTGGAATTGCAGACATATTCTGCGATTGCCAGTATCCGGTGGTCGGCGGTTCTTTCGGGGAATGACTGACTAACCTTTTCTGAAAAATCTTTACCAGTTTCAATATGCATGTTCCCAAGGTTTTCTCCAAGGGGAATATTGGCTGTCAACAGCATGTCTCCGGAAAGCTTGTCAAGCTCTCTTGTAAATTCACGTGCATGAAAATTGATCAGATCATTACCTCTCTTGAATTTGTCAAGTTCTTCAAGCACAACGATAGGAATAATAATATCATTTTCTTCAAAATTGTAAATGCATTTATAATCGTGAAGCAGAACGTTGGTATCAATGATAAAAAGTTTTTTGTGGTTTTTCTTTTTCATCGTTAGTAGTTTATAATCAACGAATTACATTGTCAAGTTTAAGTATCTTCAGTGATGTAAAAATAACTAATTTCAGGTACAAATTGTTATCTGTTTATAAAGTATGTTAATTTGTGTTGTGAAGTGCCTGAAGTTTGGAGTTAGAAATAATCAGGAATTGGAATTAGGGAATAGGTATTACGAATTATTAGAAGTTGACTACGAGCTACCAGCCATGAGCTAAAACACTGAACATGATGACTTACGATCAGACAATACAATTTCTTTATGCCCAGCTTCCCGCTTATCACAGGATAGGGAAAGCAGCTTATAAGAATGATCTGAATACTACCATTGCCCTTGACAATTATTTCGGTAATCCTCACTTGAAGTACCGTACAATTCATGTTGCGGGAACAAATGGCAAAGGATCCGTTTCACACATGATTGCATCAATTCTTCAGGAAGCCGGTTACAGGACTGGGTTATATACTTCTCCTCATCTTAAGGATTTCAGGGAAAGGATAAAAGTGAACGGAGAGATGATATCTGAAAATGAGGTTATCGCATTTGTGAAAGAGCAAAAAGGTATTATTGAGTCACTGAAACCATCATTTTTTGAGATGACCATTGCGATGGCTTTTGATTACTTTGCAAAATGCAATGTCGATATTTCTGTTATTGAAGTTGGGCTTGGAGGGAGACTCGATTCAACAAATATTATAAAACCTGTTTTATCGGTAATTACAAATATCGGCCACGATCACATGGATATGCTTGGAAATACTTTCGGAAAGATCGCATCAGAAAAAGCGGGAATAATAAAAGAAAATGTTCCGGTTCTGATAAGTGAAACACAACAGGCAACAAAAGAAATCTTTGTTTCAAAAGCTGCTGAATTGGGTTCCCCGATTTCATTTGCTGATAAGAGGTTTTCATGCAGTCTTGAAGAAAGTAATAGCCTGAAAGATGAAAGAAGATATCAGATAACTGACCTGGTGACCAATCAGAAACTTGAAGGTAAAACAGTACTCGGAGGTGATTATCAGTTAAGAAACATACAGGCTGTATTTAGTGTATTTGATACACTAAAAGGGATTTTTAAATATTCAGAGAAGAATATTACCGATGGTATCAGAAATGTGATCATAAACACGGGTCTTAAAGGTCGGTGGCAGATATTAAGTCATGAGCCGCTAACAATATGTGACACAGGGCATAACAAGGAGGGTTTGGAATATGTTCTGGATCAGATACAACGGATTCCAAAGTCAGGGTTACATATTGTCATTGGTTTCGTAAATGATAAGGATCTGAAATCAGTTTTACCACTTTTCCCAACTGCAGCAATTTATTATTTTACCAAAGCCTCAATTCCCAGGGCGCTTGACGAAGAAAAACTTAAATCGGAAGCAGCGAAATACGGACTTAACGGAAAGTGTTATCCCGATGTTAAAACGGCTCTTCTCACTGCCAGAAAAAATGCTTCACAATCAGATATGATTTTTATAGGAGGCAGTACCTTTATTGTAGCGGAGGTAATTTGATTTTGCTGCAAAGCTCCTCAGGTTAATTCACTAAATACCACGAAGAAATGCGATATATTTATTAGATTTGTGAATAACTCAACTTTAAAATCATGAAAATAGCGTTAGTGTTTTTTCTGTCAGTGAGTCTATTCTTACCGCTGCCAGGGCAAACAGAAAAGAAAATCACCATACTGCATACAAACGATCTTCATTCGCATCTTACCGGGTTTGCTCCTGAATCAGCTTATTCTCCCCTGTCAGTGAATGATGACAATACTGTTGGCGGATTTTCCAGGATTGCTGCCATAATAAAGACAGAAAAGGAAAGTAACACGGGAACATCCCTGGTAATTGATGCAGGTGATTTTCTGATGGGAACACTTTTTCACAGTGTTGAAATAAAAACAGGGTTTCAGCTCAGGTTGATGAAATCCATGGGGTATGATATTACATGTTTTGGTAATCATGAATTTGATTACGGACCTGAGAAAATGGCAGCCATAATCAGCTCTTCTGTTAAAAACGGAGAAATTCCTGCCTTATTGATTGGTAATGCGATGTTTGACAAAAAAGATGGGAGTGATGACGGTCTTGAAAAACTATTATCAGATAATCTTATCGGCAGAAAACTGATATTGACGAAGGATGGTATTAAAACAGGCATTTTTTCAATCTTAGGTAAAGATGCTGATGGTGTTGCTCCTAAAGCGACTCCGGTCTCTTTTGCAAAACAATCCTCTTTTGCAAAGAAAATGGTAAAGGAATTTCAGGCCGAAAAATGCAATATTATAATTTGTATTTCACATTCCGGTGTGTTAAAAGACAAGAGTGGTGAATGGGGTGGAGAAGATGTTGAACTTGCCAAAGCTGTAAAGGGGATTGACATTATCATCAGCGGACATACTCATACGAGGCTCGATCAGCCTCTGATTGTAAACGGTATTCCCATAGTGCAGGCAGGGGAGTTCGGTCAGTTTGTTGGTCGTCTTTCATTAACTTATTCTAATGGAAAACTGAGAGTTGAAAGTTATAAACTTATTCCGGTTGATGATAAAATCATGGGCGATAAAAATATTAATCTACTCATTGAAGAACAAAAAGAGCGGATCACGACAGAGATTCTTAAACCTCTGAGTATGAACTATGACAGACCGGTAATTGAAACAACTTTTGTTATTGAAGGTAATGAAATGGGTGATTTTAAAGAAAGTAACCTGGGTCCGCTGGTTGCTGATGCTATCCATTTTTATGTGAACGGTAACAGCGATAAAGGCACAGATGTCAGCATGGTTGCTGCCGGTGTGATACGTGATAAAATTATACCTGGTATTCAAACGGCACCCGATATTTTCAGAGTAATGTCGCTTGGTTCCGGAAAGGATGATATTCCGGGTTATCCGCTTTCAAGATTGTATGTAACAGGCAAGGAGTTGAAAAGCATCCTTGAAATATTGCAGGTAGCTTATAAATCGAAACCGGATAATTATTGCTATTATTCCGGCCTGAGAGTTGAGTATGACCCTGAAAAGGGGTTACTTAAGAAGATAAAAAAGATTGAGATTATCCATTCTGATGGAACTGCAGTAAATGTTGATTTTTCGAAAAAGAACAAATCTCTGTATTCTGTTACAGCTAATTCGTATATGCTTGAATTCTTTGGTATAATCAAAAAGATGAGCTTCGGTTTGATAAATGTTGTTCCAAAAGATGCTACCGGGAACAAGGTTAAAGATATGAAAAACGCAGTCATCGATATGGATGAAAACAAAGAAGGAGTTCAGGAGGGGAAGGAGTGGCTGGCACTGATGGAATTTCTTGGCTCAATGAAAGATACCAATGGAAATGGAATTCCCGACATTGATAAGAAATATGCCGGTACGGTAAAGTGTTTCTTTCCTGTAAAAGCTAAATGAACTGGTTTATTCGCTTTTTCCCCATGAGCTGAATGGGTTGTCAACAATTAATCTGGTTTTTCTGTTTGCAACAGTCAGCCCAATCTCGTACATAGTTCTGGTTACCAGCTCCATTTTTTTAAAGTCGATTTTTTCAACCACATCTCCCGGAGTATGATAATCGGTATGCAGACCTGTAGTGAAGAACAAAACAGGAATATCTTTTTTAACAAAATTATAATGATCGCTTCGGGCAAAAAGCTGCAATGGATGATTCCTGCCACTAAGACTATAATCAAAATCGAGCGGTGATTTCTTGGCTATATCGTTAGCGATTGCAACAAGCTCTTTACTCTGGTTATCGGTAATAACAAAGACTGAGTTGGGATCAGTCATCGGATTTTCGTCAGTTGAATCGGCAACTCCTTTTACTCTTCCAATCATATCCATATTCAGATCGGCAACAGTATTTTCGAGTGGAAACAATGGATTATCAACATAAGATTTTGAGCCATACAAACCGATCTCTTCTCCTGAAACCCACAGGAATAATATTGACCGCAAAGGTTTCTTCTCAAGGCTCTGAAAAGCTTCTGCCATAGAAAGGAGTGCAGCACAACCTGACGCATCATCATCGGCGCCGGTATTTACTTTACTTTCTGAAGCGCCGATATGATCGTAGTGCCCCGAAAATACTACTACCTCATTTTTCAGGGCAGGGTCGCTTCCTTCGATATATCCCGCAACATTATTGAGTACCTTTTCTTCTGTAAGTGATACTTCGGTGATTTTCAGCTGTTTGTCTGTTATACTGAAAGAATGAGGCTGAAGTGTTGCATCAATACTGTTCTGAAGTTCTTCAAGCGAATGGCCTGATCCTTTCAGAAGTGCATCTGCAACTGATCGGTGAATGAAAATAACCTTTGGCATAGCCGACATGAATGGATTTACTATTTCTGGTATTTCACGATTTAAAGAAACTGTTGATTTAAAATAACCTGCAATGCCGGGATTTGACTCTTCAAATGATTGAAATCCCGATTTTGGATCAGGTACAAAAAGAATAGCTTTTGCTTTGGTATAAATAAGTGTTGCCAGTTTCATCTGAAAACTCATTGCAGAGGTCCAGTTTGGTTCTTCAAACAGACATTTTTTACCATCTTCCGCCATAGGCGCTCTATCCATTACAAGAAGGATCTTCCCCTCAGTTTTGAGGTTGTCAAAATCATTATATTTATATTTATCTGGCTTAATGCCATACCCCGCGAATACGACCTCTCCGTCAAGTATGAAATCAGATGGTCCCGTGGGGACAATTTGGAACATAGGCTCATATAATGCCAGCGTGTCCTTGCCACTGGAGATTATCTGAACCCTGGTTTTATTTTGATCCATTGATTTTTTCATAACAGAATAGGGCTGAAAATAGCTGTTGCCATTGGCAGGTTTGAGACCCAATAATTTAGCCTGCGATACAATATAACGCGCTGCAATTTCGAGTCCCTCTTCTCCATTCTTCCTGCCTTTAAGAAGAGGAGAGGCAAGGAATGAAATATAACTCTCGAGATCTGATGAAGTTATCTGGTTTATAGAGTTGTTGTTCTTTTGCGGGTAAACGGATACAGGAGCCATTGCAGTGAGAATCATTGCAATGAGGCAAAATAACTTTCTTTTCATAGCAGTGTTGAATTGTAATGATGATTTGCATTGTGGTAAAGGTAATAAAGATATAAGGAATTATTTTTATAAGTTTGCAACCTAATCATATTTTTATGGGGGCAAGCATTTATTTCTGGATCGGATTTCATTTTTTCATATTCATAATGCTTGCCCTTGATCTGGGTATTTTTCATAAGCACACACATAATAGTGTTGACAATATTTTTGTATTCATTCTTATTTTTTCCTTTTTCGCAGTTAAAGATCAGTATCAACACAAAATATTATTCTGGGGTATTCTTGGGGCTCTGATAATGAGGGGAATATTCATATTTGCCGGGGTTGCTCTAATAACCCGGTTTCATTGGATAGTAATTATTTTTGGAGGCTTTCTTGTTTTCACAGGAATAAAAATGCTCTTTCAAAAGGAGGCAGAAGTTGATCCTGAAAAGAATCCAATAGTCAGGTTTTTTAAAAAGTTTCTTCCCGTTACAGATTCATTACATGGCGACAAATTATTTGTCAGGCAGAATAGCCGATTACATGCTACCCCACTGTTCCTGGTTCTGCTCATCATTGAATCTTCTGATCTTATATTTGCTGTTGACAGCATACCTGCAATACTGGCTATAAGTCAGGACAGGTTCATCGTTTATACATCGAATATCTTTGCAATATTAGGGCTGCGCTCACTTTATTTTGCAATAGCCGGAATAATGGGTTATTTCCGTTACCTGAAAGTTGGTCTGGCTTTTGTTCTGACATTTGTTGGTTTGAAGATGCTTAGTTCATATTTTCATTTTGAGATCCCGATAGTTTTATCGCTGGTAATAATTATCTTCATTCTTCTGATATCAATTTTGGCATCAGTTTTTGTAAAAAAGAAATAACCTTTTTTGTCACTTCCTTTACTCATTAATTTTACTGCGCCAGATGATTAACAGCACTGTATTAAAATTTATTCAGTTAAATATCAGGATCATATCCTTGTATCTTAGTGACATTTCCATTTTTTGTGACTTCAAGGAGTAGAAAATTATATAGCAAAAATATAATTAAATAAATGAGATACAACTTACAATTTCTAAATAAAAAATTGTATCTACCGGCTAAAATACATAATACACTCCTTCACAAAATAGAATGTCATTACGAAGGAAGCAGCAAGTTTTAGGCCGATGCCTGTAAGAAAACCCAGCAGGCTTCCAAAACCTGCTTTGAAAGCATAGTTTATATCATCTTTGAATATCATTTCCCCGACAAAGGCACCGAATAATGGTCCTAATATTATACCCATCGGACCAAGGAAAATACCAATTATCAATCCGATAGTAGCACCCTTCGTTCCGTACTTGGAGCCGCCGAATCTTTTGGTTCCCCAGGCGGGAACAATATAATCCAGAACTGTAACAACAACTGCAATGGCGCCAAGAGTCATTAGCACAGGATATGTTAATACAGGATTTGGAGAATGACCGAACCGGCTTAAGTGAAGTAATATTAATCCAAGAAAACTGAAAGGAGGCCCGGGCAACACAGGTACCAGGCACCCAATAATTCCCAGGATCATTAGAAGTATTCCTAATATAAGGAGAATATAATCAGACATTTAGAAATATCCTTTCTACTTTTCCCCAAGGTCTTCAAACTCGACGTTAGTAAACTCATTGGTGGTAAGAGTGATTTTTTCGTCACCTGGTTCAGCATCTGATGATGGTTTGGGAGTTGTTAGTTCATCTTTGCTATTTTCAATATATGTAACAGCATCTTTTAATCCTTCTGTAAATTTTTCAAAATCTTCCTTATAAAGAAAGATCTTATGTTTTTCGTAAAATACTTTACCTTCATTGCCTAAACGTTTTTTGCTTTCAGTAATAGTCAGATAATAATCATCCTTGCGTGTAGCTTTCACATCGAAAAAATATGTTCTTTTTCCGGCGCGTACCACCTTGGTGAAAATTTCTTCCTTTACAATTTTTTCATTATGCCCGTTTATGACTTCCTTTATTCCGGCTTCTTCTTCCATTTCAAAGTCAGTTAGTGTTAGGGTTTTGTTTTGTATTGTCAAATGTAATAATTATTTTATCAAATCAAAACAGGGCTGATTAATTGTCCTTAAATTTTGCCTTGTTGTTTTGAGGGTAAGGGAAAAAGAGTATTTTTGCAGCGGAAATCCGAGGTTGTTTATTAATGATAAGCAGAAGATTACTACGTATAAAAGCCTTAATGGCTCTTTATGCTTTTAACCGCAGGGGGGATGGAAATCTTACCCAGGCCGAGACAGAACTAATGTTCAGTATTGATAAGACTTATGATCTTTATCACTATCTGCTGCTGCTCGTCCTTGAAGTTGTTGATATTGCAGGAGAGAAGATCGGTCAGGCCCTCATGAAGAGGATACCAACACCCGAGGACCTGAATCCCCCTAAACGGTTTATTGATAACCATGTTATCGCACAGCTGAGAGCTAATCTGGCATTTAAAAACTATATTTCTTCTAATAAGCTTTCATGGGTTAACAATTCACATATCCCCCGCCTTCTGTACAATAAGATGATTGTATGGGAAGTATATGAGGAGTATATGAAGTCGGGAAATCATAATTATTTGTCTGACAAGAAGTTCATTATCAAACTGATCACTGATCTGTTTTCCAATTCGGAAGATCTTCAGTCAAATCTTGAAGAGCAAAGCATCTATTGGAATGACGATATGGAATATATATCAGCAATGGTTGAAAAAACCCTGAGAAAATTTAAAGCTGATTCAGGGGAAAAAACCCCACTGATGCCTTTGTTTAAAAACGAAGAGGATGAAGAATTTGTGAAAATCCTGTTCAGAAAAGCAATCCTGCATTCTGAAAAATGTTCTGAACTCATTAATAAAAATACAACCAACTGGGAGGTTGAGCGGATTGCCCTCATGGACATCTTTGTGATGCAACTTGCAATAACTGAAATACTTGAGTTTCCGGAAATACCTGTTAAGGTTACTCTTAATGAGTACATTGAAATTGCCAAATACTATTGTACTTCAAAAAGCAGTACCTTTGTCAACGGAATTCTCGATAATATCGTTAAAGAAATCCGGGAAGAGGGGCTTTTTAATAAATTTGGAAGAGGGTTGGTTGGCGAAGCATTAACCGATTAAAATTTATATTTATAATAATTACTAATTTTAAAAATTTGAAACGATGAACAATTTTGCTTATTTATTTTTGATGGGTCAACCTGCCGGAGCTGCCGGTCAGAGTAATCCGCTTGTGACTTTTCTTCCCCTTATTCTTGTTTTTGTTGTTTTTTATTTTTTCATGATCAGACCTCAGATGAAAAAACAGAAAGAGACGAACAACTACAGGAGTTCCCTGAAAAGAGGAGATAAAGTTGTAACTACCGGTGGAATTTATGGCAAAATATACGAAGTAAAAGACAACTATGTAACTTTGGATGTTGGCGGGGATATCAAACTGAAAGTTGATAAAAGCGCCCTGCTTAAAGATCCTTCAGCTGAAGAATAAAACTTAACTTCTTTTCATTTAACCTTTTGTGAAGGGAAAACATGGGATAGAGATGGAAAACCTTACGAAAAAGGAAGTAAGCGTAATCAACAGAGATGTTGTGGTTTTTGCTTTCTTCCTTTTTCTTTCTTTCGTCTTCTGGTACCTTAATTTTCTTGGGAAAGAAACTGAAGCTGATATCAGATATTCTGTCAGGTATATCAACTTTCCAAAAGAAAGAGTAATAATTGAAGAGCCCCCGGTCAAACTGAACCTCTATCTTAAAGGACCGGGTTATTCAGTATTGAAGCTCAAAGTATCAGGTAACACGATACCCGTTATAATTGATATTTCAAAGGTTAATTACAAACGAGTTCCGGGCAGCACGGATCTTAATTATTTTATTGTCGCATCAGGGCTTATAAAAAGCCTTACTGTTCAGTTAAGATCCGGATGTGAAATTACCTCAATTAAACCCGATACACTCTTTTTTACCCTTGATAAGGTAGTTACAAAATCAGCTTCGACTACACCTGATAATAAGGTTGTTAAAAACAGTAAAAGATAACCTTTAGTTTAAGAGAAGGCTAAATGAGAAAAGGAAAAAAACAAGGTATGAAGCTTGGTGTGACAGGTGGCATCGGGAGCGGTAAAACATCTGTTTGCAAAGTGTTTAATGTGCTGGGAATACCTGTTTTTTCAGCTGACCCGGAAGCAAGGAAAATAATGGAAAACGATAAGGGCATCATTCGTAGGCTTAATTCTATTGCAGGCAGGGACCTTTACATTAATGGGAGTCTCGATCGCGTGGAGCTGGCAGCGCTTATCTTTAATGATAATACTCTTCTTGAAAAGGTTAATTCACTTGTTCATCCTGTTGTTTTTGACCATTTTAAGAGATGGGAGCTGGAGCAATCCGCACCATACGTGATAATGGAGGCAGCAATACTTTTTGAAAGCGGCGCTTCAAAACTGGTCGACAAGATAGCTACGGTAGTGGCTCCGATAGAGGAAAGGGTTGAAAGGGTTACTCATGGGAACAGTCTTTCAAGAGAACAGGTTTTTGAGAGGATGCGGAATCAGATGGATGATGATTCCAGGATAAAGCTCTCAGATTATGTAATTCATAATTCTGAAAAAGATATGATCATCCCGGCGATCCTGAGAATTCATGAAGACATTTTAACATATATAAATACCGGCGCCTGATTATGGGAATCTTTGGAAAATGGCTTGGTGGAGGCCTTGGCTTTGTAATGGGGGGACCTATTGGAGGACTTCTGGGATTTCTAGTAGGCTCAATGTTAGATAGTTCAACTGTACAATCTTCGACCTACACTACCGGAACTGTCAGAACAACCCAGGGGGATTTTGGCATGAGCCTGTTGGTTCTTGTTGCAGCAGTGATGAAGGCTGATGGGAAGGTTGTAAAATCGGAACTTGATTACGTTAAACAGTTCTTCGTCAGACAATTTGGTCAGGAATCTGCAAAACAGGCTCTGATGATGCTTAAAGACATAATCAGGCAGGAAATTCCGGTCAGGGATGTTTGTTTGCAGATAGGCAGAAACATGGACTACTCCTCGCGACTGCAATTATTACACCTATTATTTAATGTTTCCCTTGCTGATAGCGTAATATACCCTTCTGAAATTGAGATTATTGAAAGAATTTCAGGTTATCTGGGAGTTGCTTCAACCGATTTTCTTTCAATAAAAAATATGTTTATCCCGGAAACAGATTCTTCTTATAAAATTCTCGAAATAGATAAATCTTCTTCAAATGAAGGGGTAAAGAAGGCATACAGGAGAATGGCCATGAAGTATCATCCTGATAAAGTAAGCCATCTTGGCGACGATTTCAGAAAAACAGCAGATGAAAAGTTTAAGAAGGTTAATGAAGCCTACGAGAAGATAAAAAAAGAAAGAAAAATGGTCTGAACGAACTAAAAGGGGAAAAATATTAAAAATAAAACAGACTTTTCGATACAAGGATTAAATTTGTACACAAAAGAGATAAAAGATGATTTTAAAAGAAATTATGGCAATTTCAGGTGAACCCGGGCTCTTCAAATTTATTGCCCAGGGGAAAAATGCAATAATTGTTGAACACCTTGAAACAAAAAAAAGAAGCAGTTCATATAGCTCAGCGAAAGTAAGTTCACTCGAGGATATAGCAATATTTACTGACAAGGAGGACTTGCCTCTCGGGAAAGTTTTTGATCTGATTCATGAAAAAGAAAATGGCGGACCGGCAGTTGATTCAAAGGCTGATGTTGACAAACTGAAAAGCTGGTTTGAAGGGATACTGCCTGAATACTCAAAAGATAAAGTATATACCAGCGATATCAAAAAAGTCGCTCAATGGTATAACATTCTTCATAAACTGAACCTCCTCGTTAAAGAAGAACCTGAAGCCACCACCGAGACAAAAACTGCTCCGGTTGCGGAAAAGAAAAAGCGGAAAGCAAAACCTGAACCAAAGGCATAATAATAAAGGTAAATATTTCAAAAAACATGAACTTTGGCGGAGATGAGGTGATTTATGATTATTCAGATTCAGGCATAATCATTGTTCCTGTACCATATGATGAAACAAGCACATGGATGAGAGGAGCCGATAAGGGCCCTGATGCTATTCTCGAAGCCTCCGTCAATCTTGAATTCTATGATGTCGAAACCTCTTCTGAAGCTCATTTGACAGGAATTAATACGGTTGAACCCGTTCTTGAGAAAGACACTCCTGAAAAACTTGTTAATGCTGTATATGATAAGACGTTATCGCTCTTATCCGATAAGAAATTTCCTGTAATTATTGGTGGAAATCATACGGTAACCATAGGGGCCATAAAAGCTTTTTCAGAATATTTTGATGACCTCTCCGTCCTTCAACTTGACGCACATGCAGATCTCCGACAAGAATATGAAGGTTCGGAATTTAATCATGCCTGTGCCATGTCGAGGGCACGTGAATTTGCTCCCATTGTTCAGGTTGGTATCAGAAGCATGTCAGCAGGTGAACTGCCCTTTGCAGAATGGGACAGAATCTTTTATTCACATGAACTGTACTACGATAAGAATTTATATAGAAAAGCAATAGATAAGCTGACGGAGAATGTCTATATCACCATCGACCTTGATGTTTTTGATCCGTCAATTATGCCATCAACTGGAACTCCCGAACCGGGGGGACCTGAGTATCTTGAACTGCTCCATTTTCTGCGGGATGTAATAAGGAATAAGAATGTTGTAGGTTTTGATGTTGTTGAATTATGCCCGTCACCAACAAATAAAACGCCGGATTTCATTGCAGCAAAAATTATCTATCAACTGTTGTCATACAGGTTTGCCATGTAGGGACCGGTCGCGACCTGTCCCTACATGGCACATCCCCCTAATCTTCTTTCTTTGCCTCTTCCCAAATAACATTCATCTCATCGAGACTCATATCGTGAAGAGAAACACCTTTTGTAAGTGTCTCTTTTTCAAGATAATTAAACCGTTTAATAAACTTCCTGTTGGTTTTTTCAAGGGCTGCTTCCGGATCAATTCCATACAAACGCGAAGCATTAATAATTGAGAACAGGACATCCCCAAGTTCCGATTCAATAGCTTCGGCATTCCGGTTTTTTATCTCTTCTTTCAGTTCTGTGATCTCCTCAAGCACTTTATTCCAGATTTGCTCACGTTTCTCCCAGTCAAATCCGACACCCCTCACCTTTTCCTGTATCCGGTTAGCTTTCACTATTGCAGGTAATGAAGATGGAACACCAGAGAGTACAGGTTTATAACCATTATTCTCCTTTATCTTGAGTTGTTCCCAGTTTTCCTCAACCTGCGATGCTCCTGTAACCTTAACATCCCCAAACACATGAGGATGTCTGTAGGTGAGTTTGGTGTTGATACCATCCAGAACATCAGCCATTGTGAAAGCTCCTTTTTCAGAACCGATCTTTGCATAAAATACTATATGAAGCATGAGATCGCCCAACTCATTTTTTATTCCTTCATCACTTCCGGAGAAAATAGCATCAGCTAATTCATAGGTCTCCTCTATTGTTAACTTCCGCAGGCTTTCGTTAGTTTGTTTCATATCCCATGGGCACTTTACCCTGAGTTCATCTATTATATTAAGAAGTCTGTTAAACTCTTCGAGACTTTTGTTTTTATCATTCATTAGTAACTGATTTTAAAACAAGCGGTTAGGGGATGCAGCTTTAGTTGCAAGATCGATGCGAACAACAGAACCGACTGAAAGACTTAGTAATTCAGACACATCAGCTCCATTGATAGAAATTTCTAGCAGGTCAAACTGGTTAAATCTTGCAAGCATCTCACCAATAGGGACATCACTGTACTTCTGGGAAATCTGGTCGGTATAATTTTTATTGCTTTGAATAAGTATCCTGTAATCTTTATTCTCAAACACCCTGTAAAACACCTCCCTTGTAATATTCGAAATGGCGTTTCCGTAAGAGTCAATAAAAATTATACTACCAATTATTACATCTTTATCGATTGTTGCCCTCAGAGGGATTCTTTCGCTAATGGTTTTTACAGATGTTCCAAGATCTGACAGGTTTTTCCCCGATAAAATATCTGAGGCAGCTTTTGCAAAAATTTCAAGTTCATCGGAAATTCCCTGATGATCTAATTTTACAATTTCGTCAGGTTCGGAATTAAGAATGAGGTTAAAAATTCCATTATCAGTTCCAATGAAAAAATGATCTTTTGCCTTTACAATCAGATGATCCTGGTTCTCATGTGCTTCGGAATGTACACATATTATATGAACTGAACCTTTCGGGTAATTATTATAAGTATTTCTTATTATGAAGGATGCATGGGAGATATTAAAAGCAGGAATCCTGCCGGCATTATCAATAATGATTGCTCCTGGACACATGCTGCTGAGCTTTCCTTTAATGATTCCGTTATAGACATCATCGGACTTCCATTCTGTTGTTAATGTAATTACCGGCATATAAAAAAACTTATAACAAAGATAATCTTCTAAGGAAAAAATAACCTTACTTTGTACTGTTCGTTAAATTTTTTTATAAACTATTTACCCTGTTTCCGGATATTATTGGAAGAAAACAGGCCAGATCGTTAATTTTTGTGAGGTTTAATGACAGAGAACGGGGAATTTGAACAGGTTATCGTTTTTGGCACCAACGGAAAGCCGGTAAGAGCCCGTACTGTCAACCGGTTGCATCTGATTAATGATTATAAAACTCTGTAAGCTTATGGTCAAGACAATTTTAAGTTCAAATTACAATTTCCCGGGACAGAAAAGTATTTATAAAGGGAAGGTAAGAGATGTATATAATATTAACGACAAGTATCTTCTGATGATCGTTTCAGACAGGATCTCAGCCTTTGATGTTGTCCTTCCAAAAGGGATACCCTATAAAGGACAGGTACTTAATCAGATAGCAGCAAAATTCCTTGATGCAACAAGTGATATTGTATCAAACTGGAAAATCGCCACACCAGACCCTAATGTTACTTTTGGCCATCAATGTGAATCGTATCCCGTCGAAATGATTGTAAGGGCGTATCTTACCGGTAGTTCGTGGCGAACCTATAAAGCAGGAGCAAGAGATATCTGCGGGGTTAAATTACCTGATGGGATGAAAGAGCATCAAAGTTTTGCGAAGCCCATAATTACTCCGACAACCAAAGCTGAACAAGGGAAACATGATGAAGATATCTCGCGTTCTGAAATAATCAGCCGCGGACTTATTTCCGAAAAAGAGTATACTCTTATCGAAAAATATACAATGGAGGTTTTCCTGAGAGGCTCTGAAATAGCTGCGGAACATGGCCTGATTCTTGTTGATACCAAATATGAATTTGGTAAAAAAGACGGGAAAATTTACCTGATTGATGAGATTAATACTCCTGATTCTTCTCGCTATTTTTATGCAGATGAGTATCAGGATCGGTTCGACAAGGGGCTTCCACAGAAGCAGTTGTCAAAAGAGTTCGTCAGGGAATGGCTCATGGCCAACGGGTTCCATGGCCAGGAGGGACAGAAGATCCCGGAAATGACCAATGCCTTTGTTAATGAAGTATCTGACAGATATATAGAACTTTATGAAAAAATATCAGGTGAAAAGTTCATCAAAGCAGATATTACAAATGTTCCTGAAAGGATTGAAAAAAACTGTAGGTCATTTCTTAAATCATTGTAAACGAGGAGGCGACTTACAAAGAAATAATAATGAAAATCATAAGTTGGGTAAAGGCACTGACGGTAGTAATAATCCTATTAATATTTAGTAGTACTGTTTATTCACAGGTTATTGTAGAAAGATCAAAAGACAAAGTAATTATTTCCGGTATTCCATATTATGTACACTTGGTTAAAAAGGGAGAAACCGCTTATTCAATTTCCCGGGCTTACGGCATCCCGGTTGAAGAATTAGCAAAAGAGAATCCTCCTGCAGTTTATGGTGTCAATGAGGGGCAGGCACTCAGAATACCTATTAAATCGGTTATCGAAGCAGTACCTTCAGAACCTTTAGCTGTTACGAAGCAGCGTGATGAAAACAAATTCATCTATCATAATCTGAAGCCGGGAGAAACAGTATACTTCCTTTCAAAATCTTATGGTGTCTCTGAAAACGAGATAATTCTGAGTAACCCTGGAATTGATATTAATAAATTGTCTGTTGGTTCTGAAGTAGCTGTTCCGCGCAGGGAGTTCATGAGCAGCAGACAGAAATTTGACGACCAGGAGAAAAAATACATTTATCATAAAGTACTAAAAGGTGAATCCCTCTCTTCAATTTCCGAAAAATATGGACTTACTATAAGGGAATTAAGAAAGGAAAACAGGGATTTAAGGTTTCCCCAGGTTGACGATTTTGTAAGGATTCCTGAAACTAAAACATCAGATAATCAGAAGATTGAGCCGGTCAAGGCCGATTCGGTTATAACCATTGTTGAAGAACCTGTGATTACAATGGAAAGACAGGTCGGTTATACACAGGTAAAGGACATCAGAGGATCATTGGATGTTGCTGTTCTGCTTCCATTCTATCTTAAGGAAAACGCTGAACGGACTGAAATTGATTCATCCAAATCAATAAATGGCAAGAAAATTTATAAAGAAATTACAAGGCCTGAAGAATGGATCTATCCACGCAGCCTGGATTTTGTTGAGATGTATGAGGGAATATTACTTGCCGCAGACACACTGCGCTCCTTAGGATTGGATATCAATCTTTATCCATACGATATTAAAAGCGATACTATTGAAATTACGAAACTTATTATGTCGGGGAAATTGGCAGGAATGGATCTTATTATCGGGCCTGTTTATTCAAATAATCTTACCCCGGTTGCTGCTTATGCCAGGGACCTGGGTATACCCGTCGTATCGCCGGTTCCCCTTATAAATAATTCTGCTCTGGTAAACAACCCGAATCTCTTTATGGCCAGTTCTTCACTCGAAATTGCCCAGAAAACACTTGCAAAAAAAATAAGTGAGTACCACGATCATAATTTTGTATTTATTCATTCCGATACTTTAGGGATTGATGAGGATGTGAAAAGGTTTAAAAATCTGATCTTTACAGAGTTGAGTTATAAGCTGCCATATGAGGAGATTAAGTTTAAAGAATTTATCTTCTATAGCAGGTCCATGTTTGACAATGACTCTATTAACAGGCTGAGTCATGCACTTTCAGAACAATCTAAAAATATTGTTATTATTGCTTCTGAAGAGGCCCCTGTAATAAGCGAGACAATTATGGATGTCCACGGTCTTTCGAAGAAATTCGACATAAAAGTATTCGGGTATCCTGCCATGAGAGATATTGATAATCTTGACCCTAAATACTTCTTCGATCTGGATATCATGGTCTATTCTCCTTACTGGATTGATTATACTAAGAATGATGTTAAACAATTTTATTCAGATTTCAGGCAAAAATATCTGACAGAACCTTCTGAGAAGAGTTATGCCTGGCAGGGATACGATATTTCCTATTATTTTTTAAGCGGAATAGCTATGCATGGAAAGGATTTTATTGCACATCCGGAGATTCATTATCCTGACCTTTTACAGACTGAGTATTACTTTATGCGAAAAGAGGCTGGTAATGGATTTGAAAACCAGAAACTTTTTCTTATCAGATATACAAAAGATTATGAGGTTAAACTGGTTGAAGAGGATTAACTTTTTAAACAAAAGTGAACTTATATAGTTTTGCCCGGATTGACGGGATAACTTTTATGTTAAAATAAATTAACAATCGGGAATATTAGCTTATTATTAATTGTCTATACCTTGTAGTATGATCAAAGAATCGTACAATGTAACCGAAGAAAACGAACTGGTAAAGGCATCTCTGGATGGCGATAATAAAGCATTTGGAGAAATAATAACGCGTTACCGGAAGATGGTTGCACGTACGGTTAGAGGTATGCTTGGTGATTCTGTTTTTGCAGAAGACATTGGACAGGAGGTGTTTATTAAACTTTATTATTCGTTATCAGAGTTCAGAGGAGAAGCAAAGCTGTCAACTTATATTCAAAAAATTGCAGTTAATCTGACACTGAATGAGATAAAAAGAAGGAAGCGGTTTTTTTCAATGTTTTCGCAAAAAGGAAATAACGAAATGCACGAATTTGAAGTTGCTGATCATGATACTGAAGAAAGAAATGAGGCATCGGAAATAGTTAATAAAGCATTAACGGCAATGGATCCTAAGTTTCGCGTAATAGTGACAATGAGAATGCTGCAGGGCTATTCCACCAAAGAAACAGCAGAAATACTTGGTCTGCCTCTTGGAACTGTTCTTTCGAGGTTATCAAGAGCACAGGAACAATTAAGAAATATTTTGGAAAAACTATAAATGCAATGAACCCTTCAGAGATTAAAAAAATGTTAATCAGCTCGATGAATGCAGATGCCGATCCCATTGAGGTTTTCAGAAGGTTGAAAGATGAGGGTATCTCATACGATTTTAGCAAAAGTTTTGGTGATAAGGTACTCGATAAATTATTTTCAGCTGGATTAACCATAAATAGCGAAATGGAGTTTGTGAAATCTATGAATTTTGCATTCTACCGCATTGCTCTTACGGGAGCAGCTGCAATTTTAGTTTTGTTAATCTCTATTTTTCTGATGGAAGGCTCTCTTTCATTTAACTCTTTCCTGGGATTGAGCGATAGTTATAACGAAAGTATTGTTTGTTTGTTAACCGGGAATTAAAATAATATGAAAGCAAAACCAATAATAGTTGTCGTTGTAACTCTGATTATAGGATTCGTGCTGGGGGTGCTCACTTCAGCACAGATAAGAATTCATAAGCTTAAACCGGTTAAAATCTTTTTTTCCGAGGAGAAATTCAGAGAAGGATTTTACCGCACAATACAACCCGATGAACAACAAAAGGCAAAAATTGATCTGGTACTTGATAAATATGCCAAAATTAATAGTGAACTGCAAAGCAATTTTCGTAAGGAGGTTGATGTCAAGATGAATGATTTCAGGAAAGAACTTGATTCGAACCTGACAAAAGAACAGGTGGCACGGTTGAAGGAGATGGATGATAGTCGACAGGACATGATAAGACAAAGCAGGAGAAACCATGAAAGTGATTCTTCAAAATCCAGGGATATTAGCAGTAGACATAATATGGAAGGAAGACCCTCTTCAGATGGCCCGACACACCGTCCGCTTCCGGAACACGATATAACCCGGTTACCCGATAATAAATAACAGATAGTCCAGAAGAATTGGCAAATCATCAGGATTAACCCCGAGTGAGATCAGCAGCACTCTGTCTTCTGAAAATATTGCCATAAACTGTTCTTTCGATAATTCACCGCTTATTATACTTTGACGGTAAAAATCAATAGCTTCCCTCTTTTTACCTTTACAAAGCGCCAGATGACCTTTGTTGATCTGATCATGTGCGTTTAGCTTCCCTTCTGATAAACGATCATAATATTTTTCAGAATCATCAAACCTCCCCAATGCAAAATAGCAATATGCTATAGGCCTCAATATCTTAAGGTTACCAGGTTCATTATATTCAACCCTGAAATAGTATTTTAATGCTTTCTCATAATCCTTAAGATCAAGATAACAGTGTGCTGTCATGATAGCCGTATGGATATTTTCAGGTTCCATATCACATGCCTGCAGGTAATATTCAAGAGCCTCTTCATACTTACCCAGCCTCCGGAGGCATAACCCTATTTTCTTTATTGTCCAGGCTTTTCTGTCAATCAGTTCCGCTCTTTTGTAAAACTTAAGTGCCTCTTCATAATCGGAATTATCCTGATAACAATATCCGATTTTTTCGTATATCTGTACATCCGACGGTTTCTCGCCGGCTTGTTTTAGGAACAGATGAAGGGCATCTTCATAAAAGTTTTTACTGAAAAAATAGTCTGCAAGCCCGGCCTCGGCATCCATAGCGTTACACGTCATCCTGAAAAACTCCGAATTGTAAATATCCAGTTTACCAATAAACAGGTCCTCAAATTCTTTCTTGTAAGGCGATAGTTTGAAAAACCTGTAAATATCCTGAAGATGCTGCGTAACATTAATCCTGAAGCTTTTATACGGATCGGTTGCAGATTCATCATCATTTAATTGTTGTAGTCCTTCAAGTTCCATTCGGAAAACCTTTAGCATCATACTTTTTTGAGCAGATGGAAGATATTTGAGGTTCAATAGCAATGAATATTTGTCGGAATTACAGATGAAAGGAGTCTTGTATAACGCCTCCGCGAGCTCATTGGTTCCCGGACCAAGAACATCATCCCTGTATATCTCATCTACCGTCTCATGTTCGGGATAAAACGGAACAAACCAGTTCTGGAAGTCCTTGAAGAAGTCAAAATGCTTCAAATTGGCAAAAGCCGACATATAAACATCTGCTCCCTCCATCTGGAGTTTTGTAAGCTCTTCCATTGTCTTGAATATCTCTTCCGAGTCGCTGAACATCTCTGACCAGTCGGGATTTTTCTCTTCATTCTTATCTTTCGGAAGGATATTATCCAGATCAAGTTTTTCCTCAATCCTCGGTTTAAGTTTTGCAACCTGAGGTAAAATCTCGTCTTGAAGTTTTCTGCTAAGTTTTTCTGTCTCCCGCGACTTGATAGTCTGTAAAATAATGATCCTGCAATGCTCCCGGAACATGCTATTCTGGCTCATTTCTCCTATCCTGTCAGTAATTTCAGGATACAACAATATTCTTCCGTTATAATAATGCAAATTCAGAATCAGACCTGAGAGCGCCCTCTCCATAACCTGTTCCTGTCCTGCTTCGTAAATATTGATCAGATGAAAAAGTTTTTCTGATTGCCATGTCCGGAGCGAACTCAGGGTAACCGCAGTTGTAAAAATACTTGCTTCATGCCATCTGAACTTACCGGATTTCAGAATAATGCTTATCAGGCTGTTTTCAGCTTCGCCATAGTAGTCCGTTAACCACAAATGGTTGAAAATATTTTTAATAAGCTGCCTGTGCTTCCTTGAAATTTCAGAATCAGGGTTGGGATTTATCTCATTACTCAATTTCAACCACTCATCAAGCTCCGATTTAAACATCAGGTCATCAACAGTTTCCACAATTGTTTTGCCACTCAGTTTCATCTCTTTTTCAGCTTGTTGTTTTACCCAGTAGGTATGCCATCCGGAATTATGTGACAATATGTCCTGTCTGACCCGGTCGGATAGTCCAAGAATTGACTGTATTAGCTTAAGATAAATCTTATTGCGTTCAGGATCGTTAATCCCTTCAATGGTGTAGGTTAACATATTCCTGTATGTCATCACCAGGTTATCATACTCATCGCGCAGATCACCGGATGACGAACCTGCAATCATATCTGCCAGTATATCAAGACTTTGTTTTATTCTCTTTTCGGATACAAAATTGCAAAGCCTTTTATGTTGCTGTATCACTTTTACTACATCCATCTTTTTCTATTTTGGAAATGATATATGACAAAAAATCTTATCATTCTGTAATAACAATATCTGCAACAATCAGGCCGTTACATTTAAAAACATGCTAACGGAACAGGTATCTGAAACATTCCTTACTTTTAAGGATTAATCAGAGCGCATTAATTTGAAAGATAGAAATAATATTCTGAATTGGCTGCCATCCGGCAGGAAAGAAATGGAACTTCGCGAATGGGATGAGGTTGACGTCATCATTTTTAGCGGCGATGCCTACATTGATCATCCTTCATTTGGAGCGGCAGTTATAGGAAGGGTCATTGAAGATGAGGGGTTCCGTGTTGCAATTGTGCCGCAGCCAAACTGGAAAGACGATTTAAGGGATTTCCGCAAGCTGGGAAGACCAAAACAGTTCTTTGGAGTAACAGCAGGGAATATGGATTCGATGGTAAACCATTATACCGCTGCCCGTCGTTTACGGTCCGACGATGCATATACTCCCGGTGGTAAAGCCGGCTTCAGACCTGATTACCCGACAATTGTTTACACTAAAATCCTCAAAGAAATATTCACCGATGTTCCTGTAGTCATCGGGGGTATTGAAGCTTCGATGCGCCGGCTGACACATTATGATTATTGGCAAGATAAGCTGGAGCCCTCTATACTTTTAAGCAGTGGCGCTGATATGTTGATATATGGAATGGGAGAACAGCCTTTGAGAGAGCTTTTAAGACTGTTGTCGAAAGGAGTTCCTTTTTCTTCTCTTAAAACAATTCCGCAGACAGCAATAGTTACAAGAAGGAAGGACCCTCTTCCGGTACAAAAAAACTGGAAAGACATCTCACTCCATTCATTTGAAAAATGTCTGAAGGACAAAAATCTCTTTGCAGAAAATTTTGTGAAGTTTGAGAAGGAGTCGAATAAGATTGAATCTGCCAGATTGAATGAAGTATCTGGCGACTTAAAAGTAATAATCAATCCACCGTTTTTGCCGATGGGGGAGGAAGAAGCTGACCGCTCTTTTGATCTTCCGTACATGTATATGCCTCATCCACGGTATAATAAGAAGGGAAATATTCCTGCTTATGATATGATAAAATTTTCAGTTAATATCCATCGCGGGTGCTTTGGCGGATGCAGTTTTTGTGCAATAGCGGCCCACCAGGGGAAACAGATAATAAGCAGATCGGAAAGATCTATCCTCAGAGAAGTTGAGAAGATTTCTGAACTGCCTGATTTTAAGGGTTATCTGTCTGATTTAGGAGGTCCATCAGCAAATATGTACAGGATGAAAGGTAAGGATATGAAGTTATGCCATGTCTGCCCAAGACCATCATGCATCTGGCCTGCTGTTTGCAGGAATCTTAATGCCAGCCATAAACAGCTTACTGAACTTTATAGAAGAGTTGATAGGATGGAGGGGATAAAAAAATCATTTATTGGCAGCGGTGTACGGTATGATTTGTTATTCCCTGAATGGAATAAAAGCGCAGGAAGGGATGAAGGTGAATATCTTGAAGAACTAATTACAAACCACGTATCCGGCCGGCTGAAGGTTGCTCCCGAGCATACATCACCACGAGTCTTGTCATATATGCGTAAGGCTCCGTTTGACCTGTTTAAAAAGCTTAAAAAACGGTTTGATAATATTAAGTCGAAGCATGAGCTTAAGTATGAGATCATCCCATATTTCATCTCATCACACCCGGGTTGTACAGATTCCGACATGGCAGACCTCGTTTCAGAGGTGAAAAGCCTGGGTATAAAACCCGAACAGGTTCAGGATTTTACGCCGACACCAATGACCCTTTCAACCCTGATGTATTATACAGGATTTGATCCGTATACCGGGAAGAAGGTTTATGTGGCGAGAAGTGTTGAAGATAAAAGGCGGCAGAAAGAGTTTTTCTTCTGGTATAAAAAAGATACACGGTCCAGCCCCGAGTTTTTTAAACCGAAGAGTGTCAGGAAAAAATAAACCCGGACAAGTCCGCATGGCTGCATAACCACCCGACTTGTCCGATCGCGTTACAATCAGACAAATTGTATTTTAATTATTTCGATTTGCCTGACTTCTTATCATTCTCTTTTTTTTCACGTTCCTTATTCAATCCCATGGTTAATGCTGTTACACCTGCAAGGCCGCCTAACTGCATGGTTTCCAGTGCTGAGCTTGGAACAATTACTATTGTGGAGTTCGTCTTCAATCCTTCATACAGCATGTTCATTGCTCTCAGATGGAGAGCTACAGGATTGTTGGCATATGTTTTGGCGGCCTCTCCAAACTTTTCTGCTACCTGTCGCTCAGAATCACCCAGGATCACCCTGGCCTGACGTTCTCTTTCCGCCTGGGCCTGCATCGACATAGCATCTTGCAGCGAAGAAGGGATCAGAACATCCTTAACCTCAACCGAAATCACATTGATACCCCATGGTTCGGTACGGTCATCAATAATCTTCTGAAGCTGTTCGCTCATCTTGTCCCTCCCTTCGAGCATCTCCGACAGCATGGTTTTACCGATAACATCACGCAGGGCTGTCTGGGAGGCCCAGTTAATTGCGTTTCTGTATTCGGCTATTTCAAGGGCAGCCTTCTTGGCATCCAGAACTTTCCAGAACAGCACTGCATCCACATCAACTGGCACAGTATCTTTTGTAAGGGTCTTTTCTGCCGTAAAAGAAGTTGTAATGACCCGGATGTCAATCCAGTAAGGAACGGTGTCAATGACGGGTATTATTAAAAAGAGTCCCGGTCCCCTTAGTGAATGGAAACGTCCTAATCGCAATACTACTGCTTTTTCCCACTGATCTGCAATCTTTATTGCAGATGAAACAATAAGGGCAACCAGGAAAGAAATCACTCCAATCCATATGGCTCCCGTACTGTCCTGAACATCATAACCGGTATATGCCCAAGCAAAACCGATGGCAAGAATGACAAAAAAGATTAATACTGAAAAAGAACTTTTTGTTTTCATAACAATTACCTCCATTTATTTTTATGTTTTAAATCGGATGTTTTTCCCGGTACTTATGTGTCGGATCGATGCGCAGCCTGTTTATCTGCTCAAAGAGATATCAAATTTAGGAAATATATAATCATAATGCAATATGTTGAGGTATTTACCCCGGACATATACATCGCGGAGACAATCATCAGCGATACTCCAGACAAAATTGACGATCATATTGTGTTGGGAGAGGTCCATAATCAGTGCTTTATATTTTCAGACATGAAAGAAATAAAAACATCTAAGTTAAACAAAATGCCTGTAATCAATTAAGGAGTTGTAAGTTTGAAGGCGCATAGGTATATCAGCGATCAGAAGCGTAACCTGAAAAAATGAAACCGGGACCAAAAACAGCCCCGGTTTGCAGAATTACCTATAAATCAAAGCTTAAGACCTTATTTTTCGTATTCTTTAAGTATATTTTTAACATCATCCGGTGCTACCCTGCCATAAGTTTTATCGCCTACCAACACAACCGGTGCAAGACCGCATGCTCCGACGCATCTAAGGCTTGAAAGGGAGAACTTACCATCTTTAGTTGTCTCTCCGACCTGTAATCCAAGCTCCTTTTTGAACTCATCAAGAACCTTTTCAGCGCCACGCACATAGCAGGCAGTTCCCATGCAGATACTTACAGGGTGCTTGCCCTTTGGTGTCATTGTAAAAAATGAGTAGAAAGTGACAACTCCGTAAATTTTTGCAACAGGTACTACCAGCTCGTCAGAAACGACCTCCTGAACTTCCGCAGGAAGATATCCAAAATGTTGCTGACACGTGTGCAGAACATTAATAAGCTCCTGTGGTTCATTATTAAATGATGCGCAGATCTCTTTAATCTTCGCGACATCTTCCTGTCTCAATTCTATTTTAATAGTTGACATAGCCTTGAATTTTATTTTTGACCTACCGGTAAATTATTGTTTTACTATAACTTTTTTCTTCTTGTCAAAATAATGAGTATGAAGCAGATGATGAGCTATTTCGCTGTTAGGTTTCCCAAGGAACTCTTCATAAAGTTTTATTATGAATGGGTTCTCATGTGATTTTCGAAGAGGTTTTTTCTTGTCTTCGGCATAAATTGCTGCTACTCTGGCTTTTATTATATCGGAATTTCCATGATGTAATGGTTGCCCGCCACCACCGATGCATCCTCCGGGGCAGGCCATTACCTCAATAGCATGGAACTGTGATTTTCCTGATCTTACATCGTCAAGAAGCTTCCTTGCGTTGCCTAATCCGTGGGCAATACCTATTCTGACAGGAAGGCCGTTAAAATCAATTGTTGCCTCGCGAACACCCTCCAGACCCCTGAGTTCTGTAAAATCAACTCTTTCGAGTTTTTTGCCGGTCTGAAGCTCATAAGCCGTACGTACTGCTGCTTCAATTACACCACCGGTAGTACCAAATATTACACCGGCGCCGGTTGATTCTCCCATAGGAGTATCGAATTCCTCATCTTCAAGAGTGTTGAGATCGATATTCGCATGCTTGATGAATGAAGCCAGTTCCCTTGTAGATATAGAAAAGTCCACATCCCTGTTATTATCTGTTGAAAACTCCTCTCTCTGACATTCATATTTTTTAGCGAGGCATGGCATTATCGAAACCACAACCAGATTTTTTCTGTCGACCTTTATTTTATCTGCAAAATATGTTTTGGCAATTGCCCCGAACATTTGCTGGGGCGATTTTGCAGTTGATGGAACGTCCTTCAGATCGGGGAAATAGTGTTCAAAGAAATTTACCCATCCCGGGCAGCACGAGGTAAGAATAGGCAATCTTGCGGTTTTATCTCCGTTAAGATGACGGTTAAGCCTGTCGAGAAGTTCTGTGCCTTCCTCCATTATTGTAAGGTCGGCAGCGAAATCGGTGTCAAACACATAATCAAAACCGAGAGTTCTCAGGGCAGAAACCATCTTACCGGTTACAAGCGTTCCTGGTACCATACCGAACTCTTCACCAAGGGCGGCGCGAACGGCAGGAGCAGTCTGGACGATTACTGTTTTTGTCGGATCGACAAGTGCCCGCAAAACATCAGGTGTATGATCAACTTCAGTCAGAGCACCGGTGGGGCAGACTGCAACACACTGTCCGCAGTAAGTACATGTCGAATATTCAAGATTCTGCTCGAAAGCAGGAGCCACGGTAGCCATAAAGCCTCTGTT
Source organism: Bacteroidia bacterium (assembly GCA_026391555.1). Taxonomy (GTDB): domain Bacteria; phylum Bacteroidota; class Bacteroidia; order Bacteroidales; family VadinHA17; genus LD21. The sequence continues at coordinate 70,711 of JAPLEB010000055.1, forward strand.
TACTGCTGACAAAGCGCCAACAGTCTGAACATCATTACACATCATTTCACAACGACGGCACAGAATACATTTATCAAGATCCCTGATAATTGAGGGAGAGGTATCTTTTCTGTAAGTGGACATTGCTGCAATTTCCTGTCCGGGTATTTCCCTGATACCAAGCCTGTGAGCCATTGCCTGAAGTTCGCATGTGCCTGATTTAGGGCAGATAAGACAATCTTTCGGATGATCGGAAAGAATAAATTCCATGACTGTTCTTCGGGCATTGAGCACCCTGGTTGTATGGGTTTTTACTACCATTCCCTCTTCGCATTTTGTGGCGCATGAAGGAGCAAGATTACGTCGTCCCTGTACCTCCACTACACAGATTCGGCACCCGGCAGGCTTATTTTCAATATTCAAATCGTGCAGTTCCATGTAGCAGAGAACAGGGATATCAATACCCAATTGTTTGGCGGCCTTATTTATTGTAGTACCTTTTTGTACTTCAACTATTTTGTTATCTATGGTCAGCTTTATCGTTTCCATCTTGAACATTTCTTTGATTACTGAATGATGATTGCATCAAACTTGCATTTCTCCATACAAGCGCCACATTTAATGCATATTGAAGGATTAATTAAATGTGGTTCTTTCCGTTCACCTGTAATTGCATTTACAGGGCATACTCTCGCGCACGCCGTGCAACCGACGCAGTTGGCAGAAATGATAAAATATTCCATAAGGTCGCGGCATTTACCTGCCGGACATTTTTTTGTGGTTACGTGAGCCACATACTCATCGTGGAAATTGTCGAGAGTGGATAAAACGGGGTTTGGTGAGCTTTGCCCCAGACCACAAAGAGAAGTGTCTTTGATTACAAGACTCATGTTTCTCAAACGGTCAAGGTCTGCCATGGTCCCTTTCCCTTTTGTAATATGTTCGAGTAATTCATGAAGACGCTTGTTGCCAATTCGGCAGGGAGCACATTTTCCGCATGACTCTTCCACTGTGAAATCGAGAAAATATTTGGCAACAGACACCATGCAGTCATCTTCATCCATAACGATCAAGCCACCTGACCCCATCATGGAACCGGCTGCTATAAGATTATCAAAGTCTAATGGTAAGTCGAGATGTTTTTCCGTAAGGCATCCTCCTGAAGGACCACCTGTCTGGGCTGCCTTGAATTTTTTCCCATACTGTATTCCGCCGCCTATTTCAAATATAACTTCCCGGAGAGTTGTTCCCATGGGGACTTCAATCAGGCCAACATTATTTATTTTACCGGCAAGTGCGAATACTTTTGTTCCTTTTGATTTTTGAGTACCAATACTGCTGAACCATTCTGCTCCTTTAAGGATGATTGGAGAAATACATGCGAAGGTTTCAACATTATTAACATTGGTTGGTTTCCCTCTGTAGCCGGATTCGGCCGGGAAAGGAGGTTTCACCGTTGGTTCTCCGCGCAGCCCTTCCATTGAATGAATAAGAGCAGTTTCTTCACCGCAGACGAATGCACCGGCGCCATACCTGATTTCAATATCAAAATTAAAACCGGTGCCCATTATGTTATTTCCAAGAAGTCCATATTCTCTTGCCTGTTTTATAGCTGTTTTCAGCCGGGCAACAGCCAGTGGATACTCAGCACGAATATAAATTAAACCCTTTCCGGCTTCAATGCAATAACCGCAAATTGCCATAGCTTCAAGTACCGAATGAGGATCACCTTCCAGAACTGAACGGTCCATGAATGCACCAGGGTCGCCTTCATCAGCATTGCAGACGACGTATTTTTCATCGGATTTGTTCTTAAAAGCAATCTCCCATTTAAGGCCTGTTGAAAATCCGCCACCGCCTCTTCCACGTAGTCCTGAGTCCTTTATAATTTTGATGGCACCTTCCGGTGACATCTCGGTAAGTACCTTTCCAAGAGCCTTATATGCATCATGTGCTATTGCTTCCTCAATATTTTCCGGATCAATTACCCCGCAATTTCTAAGCACGATTCTGAGTTGCTTTTTATAAACATTCATTTCACCTGCCTTAGAAATTGTCTTTTTGGTTATGGGATCAGTAAAAAGGAGTCTTTCGACTTTGCGCCCTTTCATTATATGTTCGGTTACGATCTCCCTGGCATCATCAGGATTTACCTTGGTGTAAATAATTTCATCAGGCATGACCTTGACAATAGGTCCCAGTTTGCACAGACCAAAGCAACCTGTTTTAATTACCTGGATGTCGTTTTCAAGTGCATTTGCTTCAAGTTCGAGCCTGAGGTTATCAAGGATAGCTTCGCTCTGCAGGTCATTACAACCAGTTCCGCCGCATACCAGTAATTGCATCCTCTGTTTTGACATTGTCTTTCCTCCCGGATAAATTTTTATTATATGGTTCTGTAATTGACAGGTAGAATTCCATCAACGTATTCGCCATTTTTAATATATTTTTCAATAATCTCATCTGCCTTTTGCTTATCTACATTGCCAAAGACTAAAGGGTCCTCACCCACACGTTTCACTTCTATTGTCGGTTCAGCAAAACAGTACCCCAGATCACCTGCTCTGATAATGTCAGCGTCTATGCTTCTCTTTTGGAGTTCAAGGGTGAGAAACTCGAGTATCTCTTTTGCCCCTGATGCCAGACCACTTGTTCCCATGTGGACCCTGATACGTGTTTTCTCTTTTCCGTGCATCCTCGCTAAAATGGCAGCTTTACTTTTTTCAAGATCGGCAGGTGATTTAATTGTTTCCATATTTACTTGATTTACAAGTGTGTAATTTTAAAAATCAATAATTTATTGTTTTTTGTATTCAAATTATGATACAAAAGTAATATTTTATCTGTTAATAAAATAACATTGTTAATAAAATAACAGAAAATATTGGGTAACCAAAATAAGAAACAAAAAACATATTATTCAATTGAGCTGTTTCTAACCGAGCCCCGATTCATCAGTGCGAACTGCATGTGTGTTCCGCATTTCGTGTTTTTTTGTATTTTGTCTTGCGTCTTTTGTCTTTAATAGACTGCTCCATTTATTAATACAAAAATACGAAATGTTTATCAATTACCAGATTTGGTGTTGTTCAGCAAACAGGATGAATTCACATTAATAATTCATATTTTTGCTCCCCCGTGTAAGAATATTCACAATTTTAAACACAATACTTATGAACAGACTCAACTTTCTTAAAAATTTAATTTGCCTGCTGTTATCAATAACGGTTCAGGTTAGCCAGGTTATGGCTCAAATGCCACAGCGTAGCGGTAACCAGGTCGCTATTATGGGTTGGACCGATGATACACATTATCTGATTAAAACGTTTGATGCAGATAAAATTCCTGTTATTCAGAGTGTTGATGTTAAAACGGCAAAAGGAGTTATAGTTCCTCCGGTAAAATCTGACAGGGAACTGGTATCTCAATCACTTCCTCAGGGAACTTCATTAGGGATAAGTGATGTAATCGGTCCCGATAAGAAGAGTGTTATCCTCGTGAAGGAAAATGATCTCTTCTTTTTTACAATTGGAGATAAGGAACTGAGAAGACTTACCAACGACAAACCAGCCGAAATAAACACCTGCTTTTCACCTGATGGAAAGAAGATTGCATATACAAAAAACAAGGATATGTATATTTATGATCTTGTCAGCAATAATGAAACAAGGCTTACTTTTGATGCTTCCGATAAAATTTATAACGGTTATTCTTCATGGGTTTACATGGAAGAGATACTTGGCCGGCCGAGCCATTATGCAGCCTTCTGGTGGTCGCCCGATGGAAATAAGTTAGCATACTTAAGAACTGACGAGGCAGATGTTCCGGTGTTTACTTTAAACAGGCTCGATGAGGCTGATGGTATTCATGGGCTGATTGAGGCTACTCCTTATCCCAAGCCGGGCGATCCAAATCCAAAGGTTAAAATGGGTATTGCAGATATTGCCACGGCTAAAACGATATGGATAAAAACAGATTACAATATTGACCAGTATATTGCATGGCCGTTCTGGTCAACAGACAGTAAAAAGCTTGCTATACAGATAGTTAATCGCGACCAGAATGACCTGAAAATAATCCTTGCTGATCCTGCAACAGGTGATATTACACAAATCTACAACGAAAGCAGGAAGACATGGGTCGAATTCCATGAGGATATTTATGTTATGAAAAACGGTTCCGGCTTTATTGTCAGAAGCTACAGGAACGATTGGGAAAATCTTTATTATTATGGATGGGATGGCAAACTCATTACCCAACTGACAAATTTCAACTTCAGGGTAACAGGCATCGACAGGGTGGATGAAAATCTTAAAGTAGTTTATTTTTCTGCAACCGGAACTGAATCGACTGATGTTCATGCATTCAGGGTGGAACTTGATGGCAAA
>JAPLEB010000072.1 GCA_026391555.1 Bacteroidia bacterium
GAAATCAACTTTACATTACCAGGTAGCAAAGAAGGTAAACCAAACCTGTGTATTGCAGCTGTATGACCCCCGCACACCTCCATAAAGGTATAATCACGTCTGACTGACTTTCCAATCTGATCTGCCAGCTTCATTATCAAACCTTTATCCCGGTACTCATCAATATACTTCATACGAAATCATTAATTCAGAGAATTATTCATCTCTTCAAATATTTTTATTGTTTCAGCTGCCTCCTTTTCGCTTATCTTCTGAATTGCAAATCCGGCATGCAGCAGGATATAGTCTCCCACTTTAGCATCTTCAATCATATGCAGACCTGCGTTAAATATTGCCCCCCCGGCAGACACTTCTGCCATGCTGCCGTCAATAGACACGATCCTGGCTGGAATACTAAGACACATTATCTTCTTATTTTTGAAGCAATTACTAACTGGCCCAGGGAAATACCTCCGTCATTATCCGGTACAAGGTGATTTGTAAAGACTTTAAACCTGTTCCGGGTTAAAAGATATGAAGATTTTTCCAGAAGGTATTTATTCTGAAAGACTCCTCCTGAAAGAATAACTTTATTCAGGGATGTATCTTTTCTGATCTGCCTTGATACTTCAAGTATAACCTGTGCAACAGTGTTGTGAAATTTTGCTGAGATGACAGAAATTTTTTGTCTGGGTAAATCTTCCATAATTGCCTTTATTGTATCAGCAAAAACAATGGTTTTGGCTGCCCGGAACGGATAAAAGTCGTTTGTTTCACCATCAATTGCAGATTCAAGCCGCATAGGTGCTTCTGAATCGAATGTTGCCGCAGAGCAAAATCCCAGAATTGCAGAAACAGCATCAAAAAGACGACCGGCCCCGGAAGTCATGGGCGAATTCATCTTTTTGACTATCATCTCCTTAACCAGTAATAACTTCTGGTCATCAATCAATTTAAATAGAGGTACAGATTTATAATCAAAACTATCTCCAAAGTATTTGTAAATATATGAGAATGCCATTCTCCATGGTTCATCGATTGCTTTTTCTCCACCGGGCATAGGTACATAATCGAAATGGGTAAAACGTCTAAAGCCTTTCAGATCAGCAAGCATGAACTCGCCACCCCATATATTCCCATCGGAACCGAAGCCTGTCCCGTCCAGGCTTATTCCTATTACATCCTCATCTATTCCGTGCTCAGCCATACATGATGCTATATGAGCATGGTGATGCTGAACTCTGATCAGAGGTATATTTAATTCATTTTCAATGCGTTCAGCATGATGAGTTGAGAGATAATCAGGGTGAAGATCACAAGCGACAAATTCAGGCTTAAACCTGAAGATATCTGAAAATCTGTCAATTGTCTCATTAAAAAAATTATAGGTAACGGGGTTTTTCAGATCACCGATATACTGGCTCATAATTGCCTGGTTACCTTTCCCGATGCAAAAACTGTTTTTCTGTTCGGCTCCAAGGGCAAGAATACCCTCAACATTGCAATTCAGATCAACAGGTCGTGGAACAAATCCTCTTGAACGACGGATAAGGCTTGTCTTTTTGTCAATTATTCTTATAACTGAATCATCGGTTCTGTTAAATATCTTCCTGTTATAGCTCAATAAAGAGTCAGAGATCGTCATCAATTGTCTTTCAGCCGTAAGATCGTCAATGATTATCGGCTCATCAGAAATATTACCACTGGTCAGGACTATAGCTGATGTTTTAATGATTCTGAACAGCATATAATGTACAGGCATATAGGGGAGCATTGCTCCGATTGTATTCAGTCCATTACTGACGGCCACAGATAATATCTCCTTCTGTTTCAGGATCAGGATGGGTCTGCGCCATGATTTCACCTCTCTCTCCTCTGCTTCATCAATATAACAGTACTTTTTGACTGCAGAGATATCCCTGAACATTACGGCAAAGGGCTTTGAATCCCTTTGTTTTCTATTTCTCAGTCCACTTACAGCACAATTATTCAGTGCGTCACACATAAGGTGATAACCCCCTATACCTTTAATTGCAACTGTTTTACCTGAAGCTATCTGTACTGAAACCTCTTCTAATATCTGCTTAATACCGCTTATGGTTTTTTCGGAATCTTTGTAACTGTAAACAGGTCCGCATAAATTACAGGCAATTGGTTGTGCATGAAAACGACGATCAAGAATGTCATTATATTCTGAATCACAATTTTCGCACATTCTGAAACTTTTCATTGTTGTCTTTGGCCGGTCGTATGGCAATGCTTCAATAATAGTAAACCGGGGACCGCAATTAGTACAATTAATAAAAGGATAATCAATTCTGTCAAAATCCTTATCCATGTCTTCAATGCAATCATTACAGACAGCAATATCCGGACTTACTTCAGTAACCTGATTATTAACGGTTTTACTTCCGGAAATTTTAAAACTGTCATAACCATTGATTTGAGTCGCGTTTATCTCAATTGATTTTATCTGTGATGCAGGAGGAGCATACTGAAAAATATCATTGCTGAATCGGTCAATTGTTTGCAGATCACCCTGAACGATAACAGAAACACCATCGGTTCTGTTATCTACCTCTCCCAGAAGTCCATGTTTCGCGGCCATTCTGCAGATAAATGGGCGGAATCCCACACCCTGAACCAACCCCCTGATCAATATTTCATATCCCTGTATAATAGCTCCAGGTTTTTTAGTCCGTCAACTTTTATTTGTTTGTGAACATAATAGATCACGCTTTCAAGCTCATCGCACAGGTTCACATTATTTATGATCACATCCGGCGACACTTTCAGCAGTACCGGAGCAAAATTCACAATCCCTTTTATACCGTGGCGTATCAGTTCATCAACAACCTCCTGGGCAGAAATCTCCGGCACCGCAAGAATTGCCACTTTAACACTGAACCTGTCGATGATTTCTTTTAACCGGCTCATCGAATATACAGGTATCCCTGACCTCATTTTCTGCTTGAAAGGATCAATATCGAAGGTGGCAACAACATTCATATTACGCCTGACAAACTTGCTGTACTTCGATAATGCAAGTCCCAGATTCCCCATGCCTATAAGTACAATATTATTGTCCTTGTTGCGGTGGAATATTTTTTCCATTTTTTCGAGCAGACCATTTATATCATATCCGCCGCGCTTATTGCCTCTGATATTGTACTCTGAAAAATCTTTTCTGACCTGGTCAGAGGTGACTCCTGTCTCAGAGGCAAGAGTATAAGAAAAGACCTTTTCGACCCCCATTAACTTAAGTCTTGCAAGACATGCCCGGTAAAGAAAAATCCTTTTAAGACTGTTTTTTATAACGCTTTTTGTGATTCCATTCACATCAATTCATCTTAAATTATTTAATTTTGCAAGTTAAGTATTTATTTTATATTTAAAGAAATATTATTATGTCATTGATATATAGTTATTTGAATACATTGTTAATATTCTGAAAATAAATTCAGATAAAAGTTTTATTGATTATTATGTCACAAGGTTTTATTTTTATCTGTGAATCTACTCACAACAATGCAATATAAAAGCATCAACAAAGAAGAGTGGGATAAAACATTGGAGCAGCTGTTATTATCCTATACCATTTTTGCAAGTGTCAGCAACGCATTTGGTCAGGATTATGAATTGATAGGACCAGCCGATATTGCAAAAATTTCTTATAACAAACCTAAACCTGCAACCTCCCTTAAAAGTTTCTTTCTGCCTGTTAAAGAAAATGTAACATCTGAAAGAGTTGATGAAAAGCCAAGGATTATTTTGGGTATCCCAAACTGTGATATTGAAGGATTATGTCTCCTGGATGAGATATATCTCGATAAAGAGTTCAACGATATTTTCTACAGGAAACGTCGAGAAGACACTTTACTGATATCATCCGATTGTATTGGCATTCAGGAACATTGTCACTGTTTGTCATATAATATTAAGCCATATTCTGCCAAAAATGCTGATCTGGCTGTAATTAATCTGGATGGAACAATTGTTCTGAGAATAATAACCGGAAAAGGCGAAGATTTTATTAAGAATATCCCGGCTGCCAAATCGCTTGAGGATAAAACCATAATATCGGCTATTGAAAAAGAACAACTTGCAACTGAGAAATTACTTGCGACATCAAATAAAGGTTTACCGGATTATAAATTAACTGGCAAACTTGTTACTGAAGCAAAAGAAGAGATATGGGAAAAATATTCTGCCCGGTGTGTCTCATGCGGCGCCTGTACAACAATCTGTCCGACATGTACATGTTTTCTTCTTATAGACAAACCAGGATTTGAAAAGATAAAACAGATGGATGCCTGCCAGTATCCCGGATTTGAAAGAGTAGCCGGGGGAAAAGATGCACTTCACGAACTTTCAAACAGATTCAGGAACAGGTACATGTGCAAATATTTATGGAAACCCAAAAAGTTCAAATCATTGGCATGTACCGGTTGTGGAAGATGTATTGAAGCATGCATAGGGAAGATAAATAAGAATGAATTATTCATGGAATTGGCAGAATAATCAATTATGTTAAATAACAAGAACATATATAAACCTATAAGGGCAAAGCTGACAGATGTGATAGATGAATCATCATTAATAAAAACATTTGTTCTGGTTCCTGAAGAAGAGTTCTCGTTCAAAACGGGGCAGTTTATCGAATTATCTGTTGATGGAATAGGGGAAGCTCCGTTTACACCTTCTTCTTCACCTCTTGTTACAGAAAAGCTTGAAGTGACAGTTATGAAAACAGGATATGTAACAGAATACATGCATGCGCTGAAACCCGGAGTGAATATGGGAATAAGAGGGCCATTCGGGAGAGGTTACCCTGTAGAGAAATTTTATGATAAAGAGGTCCTGATCCTCGGCGGCGGATGTGGATTTGCTCCTATCAGGTCGCTCCTCTATAACCTGAAGGCAATTTCAGACAAATTAAGAAAAGTGACCCTATGCTATGGTTCAAAAACACCTGAAGATTGTATTTACAAACCATATATTTCCGAATTAAGACAGACTCCAAAATTTGAAGTCTTTAGAAGTGTCGATAATGCTGATGGTAACTGGAATGAAAGAGTTGGTGTGGTTACTATTCTCCTTGATGACGTGAAAGTTGATATAAAGAATTCCATAGCTGTTGTTTGCGGACCTCCGGTAATGATGAAATTCGGTACAAAAAAACTCCTTGAAATGGGTTACCCGGAACATGATATCTATCTCTCGATGGAGAAGAATATGTCATGCGGTCTGGGTAAATGCGGACATTGTATGATGGGTGAATTTTTCGTTTGTAAGGACGGCCCTGTATTCACGTATAATGAAATAAAAGATCAACCTGATATCTGGAACTAATATGGCTCAGAAGATACTGATTGATATGATAAAGCTCCGTTCTGCCATGGTTGAGAACTCAACCCTGACTTTACCGGAAGGTTTGTTTTATCAATCACCAAACATGAACGGGTTAAAGACTATCCGCGAGCTTGCTTCATTCAGGTTTACTTGCAGAAGATGCGAAGATGCCCCGTGCATCAGTGTTTGCCCGGCTGATGCCCTCGAAAAAGATGAAGATGGTGTGATAGCACGGCATACAAATCTTTGTGTATCATGCAAATCATGTGTTACAATATGTCCTTTTGGAACAATGATGACCGATTTCTTTAAGCATCACAGGAACAGAGACCTCTTCTATGATCTGAAAGATGAAAAAGAGATGGAAAAATTTATTAAGGCCTGTCCGGCAGGAACAGTAACGCTTACTGATGATGATGAGTCTCAGGAGGGGAATATTTACAGGCTTAATGAAAAAGTACTTATAAAAGATTATTTGTATATCACTGAAAAACAGTAAATAACAACAATATGGCAGTTAACCTGTTTTATTTCCTTATCTTCCCCGGCCTGCTGTTTGCTGCAGTCGTCGGAGCATTCCTTTCGTGGTTCGACAGGAAAATTACTGCCAGGATACAGTTTCGCAAAGGACCTCCTTTATTACAGCCCTTCTACGATTTCTTCAAATTATTATTGGTCAAGGAAACAATTCTGCCTAAGCACGGATCGCCTTTAATATTTCTGCTTGCTCCCATCTTCGCGGTATTTGGTGCGACTATGTCAGGGGTTTTCATTCTCCTCCCTTTATTAAATATCACAACAGGTTTCAGGGGAGATTTGCTGGTTATCTTTTATCTGCTGACTATTCCGTCCTTTTCATATATTATTGGTGCACTTGCATCAGGTAATCCTCTTGCCGCGGTAGGAGGTTCAAGAGAGATGAAACTTATCCTCAGCTATGAACTGACTTTTCTGCTTTTAATTGCAGGGGTTATTTTGAAATGCGGGCAACAATTTGATTTGTATTCAATTATACAAACCCAGCAGACAGGTACGCCATTTATCGGGAGCATATCGGGCATAATCTTATTCATCGTTGGTATTTTTTGTATTCAGGCAAAACTGGCTCTTGTCCCCTTCGACATGCCTGAAGCAGAAGCAGAAATAACTGAAGGGATCTTTATTGAATATTCCGGAGCAGGTTATGCAATGATAAAGCTTACAAAATATATCATGTTTTTTATTCTTCCGGCTTTTCTGATTGCCCTGCTGATGAACGGTTTCAGACTTGACGGGATTCATATTCTGTGGGCAGTATTGAAAGTTCTTGCTGTTGTTCTTGTCATTACCCTGATAAGGAACACTAATCCCAGGGTAAAGATAAAACAGGCTATCAAATTCTTTGTTATATGGATGAACCTGCTTGCTGTTATCGCACTGGTATTGATTGAATTTGGGTACTAAATTTTTATATCGTGGGTTTTAAAAATTATTGCTTTAAAAAATCGCTCTGGGTCTTCCACTTTGGAGGTGCCTCCTGCAATAATTGTGATATTGAGATACTTGATTGTCTTACACCACGACATGATCTGGAGCGTTTTGGCATTCTGCTTGTAGGAAGTATCAGGCATGCTGATGTGCTTCTGGTTAACGGTTCAATAAACATCCGCGATAAGGAGAGGCTGATAGAGATTTACAACCAGGCCCCTAAACCAATAAAGGTTGTTGCAATTGGAGCTTGCGGTTGCACGGGAGGATTATTTACGGAGAGCTATACATTTGCCGGGCCCGTTGATAAAATAATTCCGGTTGATGCTTATGTTCCGGGGTGTCCACCTAAGCCGGAAGCTATAATCGCAGGTATAGTTAAACTCGTTGGAACTTTATAGGTATGTATACAGATTTGATAATAGAAAAACTTAAGGTAAAATTCAGTTCCGGTATTCTTGAGATCATAACAAAGAATCAGAAGCGGATGATTATTACCATCATGCCGGATTCAATTATTAATGTTGCCGGTTATTTGTACAAGACAGAAGGGTTCAGGTTTATTATTGCTTCTGCTTTACACACGAAAAGAGGTTTTGAGATTCACTATCATTTCAGCAAAGATACTATCGGAATGGTACTTAACATACATGTAATATTGGATAAGGACAATCCGCAAATTGAATCCCTTTCGAATATGTTTAATGCTTCGAACTGGATAGAAAGGGAGATGCATGAGCTTTTTGGTATTAATTTCCTTAATCACCCTAACCAGGAAAAATTGTTATCGGAAGGTAACTGGGCTGAAGGTGTTTATCCATTGAGAAAAGAATTTAAGTGAAAACCGGAGATTATTTATTATGAGCAAAAAAACACTCATACCGATCGGACCCTATCATCCACTTCAGGAAGAACCTGAATTGTTCAAGCTGTATTGCGATGGAGAGATTGTAAAAGATATCAAATGGGAGACAGGATATAATCACAGGGGTATTGAAAAACTCAGCGAATCAAAAACTTACGAACAGGTTTTCTTCCTTGTCGAACGAATTTGTGGTATATGCTCAACCTCGCATCCGTTTGCCTTTGCCAATGCTGTGGAGGAAATAGCAGATATCGAGCTTACAAACAGGGCAAAATATATAAGATCAATAATCGGTGAGCTCGAACGGATACACAGCCATCTGCTATGGGTAGGACTTGCAGGACATTTCCTGGGTTATAATACTGTTTTCATGTGGGCATGGAAATACCGTGAACCTGTTCTCGACCTCTTCGAAATGATCTCTGGCAACAGGAACAGCTACGCAATGTTTAAGGTTGGCGGTGTCCGCAGAGATATTGAAAACACCAAGATACCTGTAATCCGGCAGGTGCTGGGTGATGTAAAGAAGAAAATAGATCTGCTTGCCGGTGCAGTCATGGATGATCCGGTAATTCACGCGAGAACCAAAGGAGTTGGTATTCTGACCAGGCAGGATATTATTGATTATGGAGCAGTAGGACCGACTGCCAGAGCTTCAGGATTAGCAATTGATGTGCGAAAAGATGATCCTTATGCAGCTTATCCACTTGTTAACTGGAAAGTGATCACAGCCGAAGCAGGTGATGTTTTTGCAAAAGCAGAGGTCAGATTACTCGAGATGTACGAATCAATTTCAATTATTGAACAGTGTCTCGAGGGTCTTAAAAAGGAAAAAGAAGGAGATATTGCAATAAAAGTTAAAGAGATACCTGAAGGAATAGGAAATGGCCGGGCTGAAGCTCCTCGGGGTGAAGTATTTCATTTTGTGCAATCAGACGGATCGAACTCTCCTGCAAGGCATAAAATAAGGGCTCCGAGCTATGTCAACATTGCAACATTTAAAAAATCCTGTATCGGTCAGACTATCGCTGATGCTACAATTTCACTGGCAGCAGTTGACCCGTGCTACTGCTGCACCGAAAGGATGGCAGCCGCTTATGATTTAAACTCAGGAGACAAGATAATGAATGCCAATGAACTGATTAATGCATCAGTAAAGAGGACGAATGAAATAAAAAAAACGATTAACAGTCAGCTATGAAAGAAATTATCAGCATAATAACTCTGCCTGTTCTGGCCGGTCTGCTGCTTTTCTTCGTTCCGGAAAAATTCAGAACCTTCAAAGGTTTAGTTGCCCTGTTGGTAAGCATTATTACAGGTTATCTGACAATTGTGATATACAGTTCCGGTAATCAGATGCTACGCCTGGATCAACTATCTGCCGGATCAGGCTTATCTGTTTTTGGTTTTGATATTCTCCGTGATGCCGGCAGATATATGACATTCAACAGTGATAGCCTTAGTAAGCTTATAGTTTTGTTTATCAGTCTTTTTACCTTCTTAATCCTATTGTATTCAATCGTTTACATTAAAGCCGGAAAAGTTAAGAACTATTATCCGTATTTTCTTATAACCCTTGGTTGTGCGTATGGTGCGGTGCTATCTGATAACCTTCTTATATTCCTTACATTCTGGGGTGTACTTGGAATAACCTTATATAAGCTGATACATGGTTATGATGAAGAAAGCTCGGCAACCGCTAAAAAGACACTTATTCTTATCGGCGCATCCGATAGTATAATGATTATCGGGATAGCCATCCTATGGAAGATTACCGGTTCGCTAAGTATGGGAGGCATATCGGTACCGACTACAAATGCATTATCAGTTGTTGCTTTCCTGGCTTTACTCACAGGCAGTTTCACAAAAGCAGGCGCTTTCCCGTTTCATACCTGGGTTCCCGATTATGCAAAGAGTGCTCCTGCCTCTTCCTCAGCTTTCCTTCCGGCATCTCTCGATAAGCTTCTTGGTATATATTTTCTTGCCAGGATAACAACCGGCATGTTCATCCTCAATGAATGGCTCACTCTTCTTCTTTTATCTATAGGAGTAATTTCAATTATCACTGCTGTTATGATGGCGCTTGTCCAGCATAATTACAAGCGTTTACTTGGATTTCATGCGGTTTCGCAGGTGGGATATATGATTCTTGGATTCGGACTCGGTTCCATGATAGGTGTAGCCGCAGGTTTATTTCATATGATAAACAATGCTCTTTATAAAAGCGGCCTTTTCCTTTCTGCAGGATGTGTCGAGTACCGTACAGGAAAGGAAGAAATTGATGATCTCGGTGGCCTGTCAAAAGCAATGCCATTTACTTTCTTTGCCACACTGATTTTTGCCATGTCAATTTCCGGAGTACCTCCATTCAATGGATTTGCCTCTAAATGGATGATATACCAGGGAATAATTGAGTTTGGAACAGGATCTGGTGTGGCTAATAAACTTTGGGTCGTCTGGTTGGGATTAGCAGTATTGGGATCGGCACTTACTCTTGCAAGCTTTATCAAGCTATTAGGCGGAATCTTCCTGAGCCGTCGGAAGTCAGAATTCGGGAAAATCAGAGAAGTACCCGTAATGATGTGGATACCCCTGGTTACCCTTTCGATATTCTGCATATTTTTTGGTGTGTTCTCCACAAATTTCGTGGTACCAAAACTTATCATGCCGGTTTCCGGTGAATTTCAGTTCACAGGTTTCTGGGATTCATCATTTGTATCATTGCTTGTTTTGATCTCGTTAGTTCTTGGAATAATTCTTTACCTCGCTCTCAACCTTAAGAAATTCAGAACAGAAGATAGTTTTATCGGTGGAGAAAAAATTCAGGATCAGACCAGCTATTCTACTCCGGAATTCTATAAGACTTTTGGTGAATTCCGGTTTTTTGCCTGGATGTACAAAAAAGCAGAAGAAAAGTGGTTTGATATTTACGATCTGTCGAAACAGTTTGTGCTATGGCTGAGTCACCAGTTTAGTGAAGCTCATACCGGTGTATTGCCGGGTTATGTTATCTGGGTTTTTGCAGGATTAATTGTTATGTTACTTATAATGATATAATTAATAAATATTAAAATGGATCTGGCAATATCTGTCATAGTAGGATTCATGATTTTAGGGGCTCTTTACGCTATCCACGCAAAAGATCTGCTTTCATCAGTTATAGCTTGTGGTATTGTAGGATACAGCCTGGTAATATGTTTTCTGTTGCTGAAAGCTCCTGACCTGGCGATTGTTCAGATCGTAGTTGATACTATAACTCTTATCATAATGGTAGCAGTTGTCCTCGACAGTTCGCGGGAGGAATCATATTCAAAACCTGACACCCAGGGGTATATTACTGCAATAACCGGTCTATTAATAATAGTGATACTTCTCTATTTCTTCGCGGTTTCAATTCAGACACTAGACGTTCTTGGGAAAAGTTCGTTACGAATGGCAGAATATTATATTGAAGGTGCTGCGCAAAAAACAGGTAGTGCAAACCTTGTTACCGGGGTCGTATTTGACTTCAGGGGTTACGATACTATGGGTGAAGCGGTTGTACTTGTAACTGCCGTATTGGGAGTACTGACTATATTAAGATTAAAGGGTAAGAAATAACATATTTAAGGATTCCCCCTTTCAAGGGGGCAAGGGGGATGTAAAAAGTTAAACCAATATAGAAAAGATCGCAAATGAAAGGGATGACAATCATAGTAAAAAAGACTACTCAGCTTATCGCGGGTATGATTTTCATGTACGGAATTTATATCATTGTGCATGGTCATCTTACACCCGGAGGAGGATTCGCGGGAGGAGTTATCGTTGCAGGTTCGTTTATCCTGGTTACACTTGCTTATGGCGGTGATTTTCTGAAGCTTGTAAAAGAAGAATCAGGAACTACAATTATCGAAAGTCTGGCTACCATAATGGTAATACTGATTGCCACTGCAGGTTTTTTATTTGGGACGAGGGTCTTCTTTAACAATTTCCTGCCGAAAGGTGTTGTTGGTCAACTTGTAAGTGCCGGTGTTTTACCCTTGTACAATATTTTTGTAGGAACGGAGGTCGCGGCATCAATATTTATAATATTTCTTTCACTAATAATCTTTAAAGAGGAGTCACCGAAATGATAGCTTACATAATGTGTTTCATATTATTTCTTGTCGGTTTGTACGGGGTAATAACGAGGAGAAACCTGGTTAAGATAGCAGTTTCACTTTCCATAATGGAAATAAGTACCTTTCTCTTCTTTGCACTTATTGGTTATGTCGATGGAGGAGTTGCTCCTATCGTTGATCCTGCTGACCCGGTCAAAGTATATGTCGATCCGTTACCACAGGCGCTGGTGCTTACAGCTATTGTTATCGGGCTGGCAACAACTGCGATGCTTATGGCTATTATTATCAGGCTTTACAGAAAGTACAAAACTTTCGATATCAGAGAGATAAAAAACTTAAGAGGATAAATTATGAATCCGTTGATACCATTATTTGTTGTTACACCTCTGGCCGGAGCTTTCCTGATCATGATTATCGGAAGGTTTATCAAAGAGTTTAACAAATACTTCACCTCCCTGATCCTTCTTTTCCTTGTCATTATCAGTTTTTATTCCCTTTTCACAACAGGTGAAAATCTGTCAGTTTATAAAGTTGGAGGATGGGAACCAATTAATAAGATCCCAATCGGAATTTATATGGTTATGGACGGTTTCACCGTAATTATTGTTTGCATTATAAATCTTATTGGCTTCTTATCAGCCTTTTATTCAATCTCATATATTAAAAGATATACTGCTGAGAATTATTTCTATGCCCTATTCTGTCTTATGGTTGCCGGAATGAACGGCGTTGTGCTCAGCGGTGATCTTTTCAATATTTTCGTATTCCTTGAAATTTCAGTTATATCATCCTACGCTTTAGTAGCATTCGGAGTTGAAAAGAATGAGCTGGAAGCATCATTTAAGTACCAGGTTTTAGGGACACTGGCATCGTTCTTAATCCTGTTTGGAATAGGATTTATATACTGGAAAACCAAAACACTTAATATTGCTGATATTAAGCTGGCCTTCAGTTCAGGATATGACAAGACATATTATCTCTTTGTACAGATATTGATTCTCAGCGGCTTTGGTCTTAAAGCAGCCATTATTCCATTCCATGCATGGTTACCCGATGCCCACTCGTCAGCGCCATCCCCTATTTCAGCAATGCTTTCGGGAGTACTTATTAAAGCTGTTGGTATAT
The DNA here is from genome assembly GCA_026391555.1 of Bacteroidia bacterium. Classification (GTDB taxonomy): domain Bacteria; phylum Bacteroidota; class Bacteroidia; order Bacteroidales; family VadinHA17; genus LD21. Next base: position 12,889 of record JAPLEB010000072.1, read on the forward strand.
ATGTGATTATCAGACTATTCTTTAATATGTTCATCGTAAGCGAAGGTATGGCTGTACTGATAACCACCCTCGGAACATTGTCAATGGTGATCGGGGTATTCCTGGCAATAGGTCAATGGGATATTAAAAGGCTCCTGGCATATCACAGTATCAGCCAGATGGGTTATGTCATCATGTCGGTTGGAATTGGGATGATCCTTGTTTCACGCGGAATCAAACCAGAAGTTGCTGCCCTGGCCATCAGTGGTGGTATTTTCCATTTAATTAACCATGCAGCTTTTAAAGGACTTTTATTCCTTAATGCCGGAGCGATTGAATATACTATTGGCACCCGTGATCTGAGAGAGATGGGCGGTCTTTCAAAGTCAATGCCGGCAACATCTGCCACATCTTTTGTTGCATCAATGTCCATTTCAGGAATACCCCCTTTTAATGGGTTCTTCAGCAAGCTGATAATAATTATTGCTGCAATAATGGCTAAGTTTTATCTGCTTGCTGCACTTGCAGTAATAGTCAGCATAATTACTCTGGCTTCATTCCTGAAATTCCAGCGATATGCCTTCTTCAATAAGACTGATGATAAAAAAAATCAGCAAATCAAAGAAGTTCCATTTCCGATGGTGTTCAGCATGGTTGTCTTAAGTATTATCTGCCTGCTTCTCAGCCTGCTTGTCATTCCCGGTATCAGGGATGCGATACTGACTCCTGCAATTGATATTTTAACTGACCCATTAAAATACTCTTCAACAATAATCGGACAATAAAATGAAATATATCACTTTGTTTATATTATCCCTGATATTCTGGCTGCTTCTCACCTTTAAACTGACTGTTCCCAATATTATAGTCGGAACTGTTGCTTCAGTTATTTGTTCTTTGTTTTTCGGAAGGTTCTTTGTCACGAATGTCTACAAATTGCTTCAACCTCAACGTTATTTCTGGTTTATCGTATATCTCTTTGTTTTTATCTGGGAATGTTTAAAAGCTAATTTAGATGTTGCTTACCGGGTGCTGCATCCTGCAATGCCTATACGGCCAGGTATAGTGAAAGTGAAAACCATATTAAAGTCTGATCTTGCAAAAATGCTGCTGGCAAATTCAATTACAATGACACCCGGAACGATCTCAGTCGATATTATAGATGACAATCTTTATATACATTGGATTTATATCAGGTCCGAAGATCCTGAAGTTTACACAGGAATAATAACCGGAGCTTTTGAAAAGTATATTAAAAGAATAATAGAATGAGCAATTACCTGAACATATTGCTGTACGTCCAGATAGGATTAAGCGTAATCTGTCTGTACAGGATAATCATAGGACCAACAATTCCTGACAGAATGGTTGGAGTTGATATATTCGGAATTCTTGTTGTAGGCATCTGTGCCATAATAGCTATTCAAACAGAAAGATCCTATATTCTTGATATAGGGATTGCATGGATAATTTTGAGTTTCATCGGTACTTTGACCCTGGCAAAGTACCTTACCTGTAAAAAACTAAATGAATAATATGATAAGTTTAATATTTATAACGATCGGAATACTTTTTAACCTGTTAGGTTGCATTGGAATAATCAGACTTCCTGATACTTATAACAGACTTCAGGCAGCGACAAAATGTGTGACCCTGGGTTGTTGCAGTATCTTTCTGGGAGTCCTGTTCCATTTTGGATTCAGCGATGCAGGTGTCAAAGCGTTGGTTGCGATCCCGATACTCTTCTTTACTTCTACTGTAGGAGCACACGCGCTTATCAGGGGTACTTACCATTTCGGGATAAAACTCGGCGAAAAAAGTGTGAAAGATGATTATAAAGATGCCGTGCAATGAAGTATCCCAAGATAAGAGAAGTTAAAGAGGCTCTGGTTTCTCTTTTCACACCGGCCTACACGTCGAAGTTCCCAAAGGAACCACATGTTCCTTTCGAAAATTTCAGAGGTAAACCTGTTGTTGATAATGATAATTGTGTCGGATGCGAAACATGTGCCAATGTCTGTCCGCCTCAGGCAATAACATTTACTGATGATATAAAGAAAGGAATAAGGATCATAAAGAGAGATTATGGGAAATGTATTTTTTGTGGTCAGTGCCAGGAGCATTGTATCACCGGTAAAGGGGTGAAATTATCAGATAAGATCTATGACCTGGCAGTATTTGACAGGCAGAAAAATGTTGAATTTCAGGAAAAAGAGTTGCTTATTTGCGAAAACTGCAATGCAGTGATAACAACAAAAGAGCATCTTCATTTTATGCACAGGAAACTGGGGCCAAAAGCATTTGCCTCAATTCTAAATCTTAATATCCTGAATGAAAAACTCAAACTCAGTGAAAATCAGGATATTAAGATCGAAATCAAAGACGGCCTGAAAAGAAAAGATATGTTCAACATCATTTGTCCTAACTGTCTCAGGCAAGTCCTGGTAAAATATCTTTAAAAGGGTGCCAGATAATCTGAAAAATCTGCTATCTCAAATTGACAAGAGGATTCTTTTTGTCGGAATAGGGAATGTCCTGAAACAGGATGACGGCGTTGGTGTTTTCATAAGTCGCAAAATCAAAGAAACAAAACGGATCTTATCATTGACTGTTGAAGTCAGCATCGAAAATTATATTGGCAAAATAAATAGCCTGAAACCTGACATACTAATACTTATTGATTGTGTTGACATGAAGTCAGCCGTCGGAACATGTAAATTACTGACAATAAGCCAGATACATGACATGACTTTCAATACACACAATATTTCAATAAGGCGGTTATCGGAATTCTTCAGGATGCCGGTTTATATTCTCGGAATCCAGCCGGAAAAAATTGGTTTTGGTGAAAATATTTCATACCTTGTAAAAAATGTTGCAGATAATATTATTAAACAATTAAACAAAAAGGAGGTGCATAATGGCTGTAGAATATCTTTGTAAAGTTTGCAGGGGTCATCTCAAAGTTAAAACTTCCATTGTCCTTGCTGCCGCAAAAACTAACAGTCCCACAAGAGGATTGATTTTTTTGAATCCTGAAATCGGGAACTACACAACTACAACACATCCTTCTTTCCAGATTAAAGTAGGTGAAGAATACATTTATACCTGCCCTATCTGTCACTCACAATTAAATAGTGCAAAGTACAATCACCTTGTGAGGATAATAATGATTGATGACGATGGAAAGGAGTACAACATTTACTTTTCAGGTATTGCAGGGGAAAAGTGTACTTATAAGATCAGGGGAAATAAAATTGAAGAAAAGACAGGTTCCGATCTGAAGAATTACAATAAATATTTTGAAGTACCTGAGGAAGACAGGAAATATCTTTAGTTTTTATGAATAGCAAAGTAAACAAAAGAGCAGCTGACAACATCCGGATGCTCGCGATGGCGATGGTGGAAAAGTCAAAATCAGGTCATCCCGGTGGCGCCATGGGTGGCGCTGATTTTATTCATATCCTCTTTTCCGAATTTCTGAATTTTGATCCCAATGATCCTGCATGGATTAATCGCGACAGGTTCTTTCTCGATCCCGGACACATGTCGCCGATGCTCTATTCGATCCTTACTTTGACCGGCCATTTTACCACTGAGGAATTAAAAAACTTCCGTCAATGGGGTAGTCCGACTCCGGGGCATCCTGAACTTGATGTAACGAGAGGAGTTGAAAATACATCAGGGCCACTGGGGCAGGGTCATACCATAGCAGTGGGAGCTGCAATTGCGGAAAGATTTCTTGTTGCCAGGTTCGGGGAACTTTTTGCTCATAAGATATTTACATTCATCTCTGATGGTGGTGTTCAGGAAGAGATATCACAGGGGGCCGGGCGTCTGGCAGGTTTCCTGGGGCTCAGCAACCTGATAATGTTTTACGATTCAAATGATATTCAGCTTTCTACTGAGACTAAATCGGTAACAAATGAAGATACAGCCATGAAGTATCATTCATGGGGATGGAATGTAATCAAAATCGATGGTAACGATCAGGATCAGATAAGAAAAGCGCTTACTTCGGCTGTCAGTGAAAAGGATAAACCGACCATTATAATAGGGAAAACCATAATGGGTAAAGGGCTATTAGATAAAGATGGAAACAGCTTTGAAAGAAAATGTTCAACTCACGGGATGCCTGTAAGTGAAGCAGGCGCATCATTCGAAAAATCGCTGATCAACCTGGGAGGCAATGTTGCAGATCCTTTCCAAATATTTGAAGAGGTAAAAGAATACTATAATAATATACTTGCTGAGAAAAGCCAGGCTGCTGCTGAATGGAAAAAAAGAAAAAATGAATGGGCCTCAAATAACAACGAACCCGACAAAAAACTTCACTCCTTTTATACCGGAACAGTTCCGGAGATTGATTATAAGGCTATTCGGCAAAAAGAGGGATCAGCTACCAGGGCTGCTTCTGCAACAATATTGAGCCTGTTTGCGACTAAGATTGAAAATATGATAGTCGCATCGGCCGACCTTGCCAACTCCGATAAAACTGACGGTTTTCTTAAAAACACTCATCCTTTTACAAAAGGGGATTTCACCGGAGCATTTCTGCATGCAGGTGTATCGGAACTTACGATGGCAGCCATCATGAACGGCATGGCTCTTCATGGTGGTGTTATACCGGCATGCGGCACATTCTTTGTCTTTTCCGATTATATGAAACCTGCTGTAAGACTGGCATGCCTGATGGGATTACCCGTAAAATACATCTGGACACACGATGCATTTCGTGTAGGTGAAGACGGACCAACTCACCAGCCGGTAGAACAGGAAGCACAGTTGCGCCTTATGGAACACCTTAAAAACCATCATGGTGAAAACAGTATGGTTGTTCTGAGGCCTGCCGATGCAACTGAAACAACTGTTGCCTGGAAAATGGCATTGGAAAATACGAAAACCCCAACTGCTCTCATCCTTTCAAGGCAGAACATAAAAGATCTTCCTTCGGATAATAACGACAGGTACACTGATGCCCTTAAATCGGAAAAGGGCGCATATATTGTTCAGGATTGTACAGGGAAGCCAGATATAATTTTAATTGCCAGTGGCTCGGAGGTAGCTACTCTGGTTGAAGGCGCTGTACTTTTAAGAAAAGACAATCTGAATGTAAGAATTATTTCTGCTCCATCGGAAGGATTATTCCGGAATCAACCTGAAAGTTACCATAAATCTATCATGCCCGACAATGTTCCAGTATTTGGCCTGACTGCCGGGTTATCAGTTACATTACTGGGACTTGTTGGTCCGAAAGGGGTAGTATGGGGAATGAACAGTTTTGGTTATTCGGCACCATATAAGGTACTTGATGAAAAATTTGGGTTCACGGCTGAGAATGTATATAAGCAGGTTAAGGAGTACCTGGCTGGTTCATAAACCGTAAAAGTACCTGGGCAATCGCTAGAACATCTTTCTCACAATAACGGACAATTCTTTCTAGGTCGTTTTCGCCATAGTAGATTCCTGCAACCATACTGCCATCAATATCATCTTTCGGGGTGGGGATGCCAAGTATTGTAGTTAGCAGATCGAGCGATGTATAATTCTTATAGTCCCCGAATTTCCAAAGGTCCATTGTATCCAATAGTTTAATCTCCCACGGTTTCTTTCCTGCATTATCGAGGATACCGGGGATAATAAGTCCGTTAATAATCATCCTCCTGGCAATATATGGGTAGTCAAATTCTTTCCCATTATGAGCACACAGGAGAGCCTCTTTATTAGTTTTTGAGAATTTCGTAAGCATAGCAGAAAAGTCGGAAAGAACTGATTTTTCATCATGCCCATAAAAAGATTTCAGTCTGAAACTGAAGGGATTTTTTTCTTTTATCAGACCAACCGAAATACAAATGATTTTCCCGAATTCGGAATAGATACCTGCCCTTTCATATACATCACCAGCAGTCTGTCCGGGAGATATGAATTGCTTTGATTTTTTATTCCAGAGAGTCTGCATTACAGGTTCTAACCGTTCATAAGATGATACTGCCGGTACAGTTTCAATATCGAGGAACAAAACATCTTCAACTTTTATATTATCAAGCATAGCGTTATGATTTACTTTTTAATAGATGCTTTTCAATTATCGAAATCAACACCTCTATTCCAACCTGATTTTCACCACCTCCCGGTATAATAATATCGGCATACCTCTTTGATGGTTCAATAAACTGGAGATGGGAAGGCTTTACTGTATCGTGATATCTTTCAAGCACTGTAAGAAGCGACCGTCCGCGTTCAACGATATCCCTCTTTATAACACGGCCAAGGCGGTCGTCAGCATCAGCATCAACAAAAACCTTAATATCCAGCATATTACGTAACCCAATATCGGTCAGAATAAGAATCCCTTCGACAAGAACAACCCTTGTTGGCTTAATTCTAATTGTCTCTTTTGCCCTAATACAAGTAAGATAGGAATAGATCGGCATATCAACCGGAGTACCTTTTTTTAGTCGTTCCAGATGATCAATCAGCAAACCGAATTCGACTGAATCGGGATGATCAAAATTAATTTTTTGTCTCTCTTCAAGTGAGATACCACTGTTATCCCTGTAATAGGAATCCTGAGGAATAACGATAACCTCGTCATTAGGAAATACTTCCATTACCTTTCTTACAACTGTAGTTTTTCCTGAACCGGTGCCACCTGCTATTCCAACTATCAACATAATTATATAATTTTGCAGAATTAATTATCAAAAATAATAATTTGTATTGAATGTCAGAACTATATCCGTTAAAGTTTGAACCGGTTTTAAAAGAGAAGGTTTGGGGCGGCATCGCTCTTGTGACGCGTTTCAATAAAAAGCCCACTGGCTCACTTAATATTGGGGAGAGCTGGGAATTATCGGCTGTTGCTGATAACCAGTCGATAATCAGTAATGGGTTCCTTGCCGGAAACAACATCGAGGAGCTTATTGAAGTTTACATGGGTGATATTACCGGCGATTCAATTTTTGAAAAGTTCGGAAACGAGTTTCCCCTGTTGATCAAATTTATTGAAGCAAGAGAAGATCTTTCGATCCAGGTCCATCCTGGTAATGCCCTTGCAAAGGAGAGACATCAGGCTTATGGAAAAACAGAAATGTGGTATATACTTGAAAGTAAAAAAGGCTCAAAGATTTATACAGGTTTCAGAGAAGATGTTACAAAAGAAATTTATGAAGAGTCCATTAAAAATGGCAGACTTGCTGATCTGCTTAACATTGAATGCCCGGAAGCAGGAGATACTTTCTTCACTCCTGCCGGCAGAGTGCATGCAATCGGAGCAGGTACAGTTCTGGTTGAAATACAACAGACCTCGGATATAACTTACAGGATATTTGACTGGAACAGAAAAAGTTCAGGTAAAGAACAAAGGAAATTGCATACAGAGCTGGCGCTCGATGCCATCGACTTTACTGCAACAGGAAAAATTAAAATCAGAAAGAAACAGGAACTTAATAAAACAGAAAATCTCGTTAACTGTGAATTTTTTAACACTAATTTCATCAACTTCAATACAGCTATAAATAAAGAATATTATTTTATTGATTCATTTGTTGTGTACATTTGTATTGATGGTGAATTATTAATCCGCTGGGATGAAAATTCAGAGAAAGTCTCAAAAGGCGAGACGGTGCTTCTTCCCGCGATGATAAAAGAGGTTATTCTTGAGCCAATCGGGGAAGCACGGATACTTGAGATATTCATTAATTCGGAAAATAGCTATTAACAAGAATAAAGGAGAAAGGAGAAAGGAGAAAGGTGAAAGGTGAAAGGAGAAAGGAGAAAGGCAAATATTAAAATTTAATAACATTATGAAAATACTTTTTGGTTCACTGCTTATAATCTTCGTACTAATCTTCTTTTCCGGTTGTGCTGGAAAAGGAGGTGCGAAAAAAGAAAATCAAACTCCAATTGATACAATTACTGTTCCTGATACTGGTTATACCGGTATTAAGCAATATATGAGCGGTCAGCTTCTGGTCAAGGAAGTTACGTTCAAAAACGGGAGGAGAGAAGGATTAATGAAATCATTTTACCAGGATGGCAGAGTGCGTCAGACTTTCTGGTACAAAAATAACTTAAGGGAGGATTCAGCAAAGTGGTATTACGAAGAGGGACAAGTTTTTCGTTCGACGCCTTATAAGAAAGATACCATCGACGGTATTCAGAAGCAGTATTACAGGAATGGCAGGTTGAAAGCCAAATTGGGTTATATAAAAGGATTACGCACACCATATCTTGAAGAGTTTACTCAGGATGGAAAACTGGTTGGCGGATACCCTGATCTGGTAGTCAATATCCGTGATGATTACAGGTCAAAAGGTGTTTACAGAGTCTCTCTGGAACTGTCAGATAAGTCAACTAAGGTTAAATATTACCGTGGTGACTTCCCGAACGGTGTTTTTGATACCACTCAGTGCAAAAAAATAAATACAATAAAAGGAATTGGTTATCTGGATCTCAAAAAATCAGGATCACCGAAAACAGGTTATATTGGAGTAATAGCCGAGATTTTAACCAATTATGGGAACAATTATCTGATTTATAAAAAGATCGGGCTACCCTACAACGATCTTAATTAAAGGGTAAATATGATAATTCGTTCAGCCACCTTCATTAAAAGCAGTCCCACATTAAAAGAGTGTCCGGCACCAACAAAGCCTGAATTTGGATTTATCGGCAGATCGAATGTAGGAAAATCATCGCTTATAAATATGCTGACCGGCTGGTCGAAGCTGGCAAAAACATCAGTTCAACCCGGTAAGACGAGGACCATAAATCATTTTTCTATAAATGACAGCTGGTACCTGGTTGATCTTCCGGGTTATGGCTATGCGAAAGTACCCGTAATGCTCAGGGAGAAATGGGTAAAAGCTACCAGGAATTATATTCTGAAAAGAGAAAACCTGGTCTGTCTTTTTGTGCTTCTCGACTCAAGGCACAAACCTCAGCGCTCCGATCTTGAATTCATGGAGTTTCTGGGATCACACCAGATAGCTCTTGCAAGAGTTTTTACAAAGAGTGATAAGTTAACAAGGACTGTTCTTGAGAAATCGATAATTCAATATAATTCTGAAATGCTTGAAAAATGGGAATCTCTGCCGGTCTCTTTCATTTCATCGGCGGTTAATGGCACCGGAAGAGATGAAATATTGAACTATATTGAAGAATCTATTAACAATTTTTCAAATGGCACCTGATTTAAATAGGAATTTTTAATTTTGCATTCATATTTGATCAATATACTAAACAGCTAAATAATAGGAAAATGTTTGGAAAAGCACCAATGAAACTTTTTTCCTGCAGGTCTTCTCAACATCTGGCTCAGATGATTGCAGATAAACTGGGGATTGAACTCGGGAAAAGTTCAGTAACAGAATTCAGCGATGGAGAATTTCAACCCTGTTTTGATGAATCTGTAAGGGGATGTATGGTTTTTATTGTTCAGTCAACAAACCCTCCTGCCGACAATATTTTCGAACTTCTCCTTATGATTGATGCGGCCAAAAGAGCCTCAGCATACAAAGTTATAGCTGTTATACCATATTATGGTTTTGCCAGGCAGGACAGGAAAGACAGACCAAGAGTTTCGATTGGTTCGAAGTTGTCGGCCGATCTGCTTAGCACTGCCGGTGTCGACAGGGTGATCACCATGGATCTCCATGCTGATCAGATACAGGGCTTCTTCAATGTCCCCGTTGACCATCTTTTCGGTTCAGCAATTTTTGCACCATATATTGCAAACCTTAAGCTGAATAACCTTACCGTTTCAGCACCCGACATGGGAGGCTCAAAAAGAGCCAATGCCTACTCGAGGCATCTTCAATCGGAAATGGTACTATGCTATAAGCTCCGTAAAAAGCCAAATGTGATAGAAGAGATGTCGATAATCGGTGAAGTGGATGGAAAGAATGTGGTCATAATCGATGATATGGTAGATACTGCAGGTACTCTTGTACTGGCAGCAAATATGATGAAAGAGAGAGGAGCTACCAGTATCAGGGCATTCGCGACACACCCTATACTTTCAGGGAATGCAGTTGAGAGAATCAACGATTCAGCAATTGAGGAACTTGTAGTAACTGATTCCGTTCCATTTGTTAATAATTCCAAAAAAATTAAAGTGCTTTCAATAGCGGAAATATTTGCTACAACCATTTACGCTGTCACCACAAACCAGTCGATTAGTACAAATTTTGTATTCTGATTCCTTTGTCATATATTTGCAGGCCAATTTTTTTATTTATGTCAAACGTGTAATGGGAAGTTATCGGGATGATAACTTTTAGTAGCACAATAACTTTCATACAAATGGAGACAATAGAGATTAAAGGATCTTTCAGAACAGAATTAGGAAAGAAAAGTTCTAAACAAATCCGAAAAGCAGGGAATGTACCATGTGTTATTTATGGAAAAGAAAAAAATATTCACTTCCATGCTCATGAAAACAGTTTTAAAAATCTTGTATATACTGCCAAAGCTCATCTGGTTAAACTGAGTATTGAGGATAAAGAGTATAAAGCTGTCCTGAAAGATATGCAGTTTCACCCGGTTAGTGATAAAATTTTACATGCAGATTTTATTGAGATATTTGATAATAAACCGGTTGTAATCAACATCCCTGTCAAAGTTTCAGGCGATTCAGCCGGGGTTATTGCAGGTGGAAAATTAAGTATTAAAAGAAGAACTCTTAAAGTTAAAGCGTTAGCTAATGATCTTCCTGAATTTCTTCCGATTGATATCACTGATTTGAAAATTCACGAGGGAGTAAAAGTTGGTGATTTATCATACGAAAAGATAGAATTACTTGATCCTAAAAAATCAATGGTTCTGACAATTGCCACATCTCGTGTTGCACAGAAAACTGATGAAGAGGTTGCTGCTGAGGCCGCTGCTGAAGCTGCTGCTGAAGCCACTACTGAAGTAACACCTGAAACTCCTGCAGCTAAGTAGAACCAATTCTTTTTTTATAACAACAATCAGGCTCGATGAAATTTCTGATAGTTGGCCTGGGGAATATCGGTGAAGAGTACAAAGATACCCGGCATAATATAGGATTTACAGTGTTGGATGCCATGGCTTTGGCATCCAACATTTCTTTTACAGACAGACGTTATGGAGCAGTTTGCAGCATCAGATACAAAGGTCGTGAACTTATCCTGCTAAAACCTTCAACATTCATGAACCTCAGCGGTAATGCCGTGAGCTACTGGCTTAAAAAAGAAAAGATTCCTGTCAAAAATATGCTTGTTATTGTTGATGATATTGCCCTCCCTCCCGGAAGTATAAGAATGAGACCCAAGGGAAGCGATGGAGGCCATAACGGACTTGCTCATATCAGCAACATCCTGGCAACAAATGAATATCCCCGGATCAGGATTGGTATCGGCAACAGTTTCCGGAAAGGAGCACAACGCGATTTTGTTCTTAGCTCCTGGGACCAGGAAGAAAAAAAATTCATGCAGGAAAGAATCTCCATTGTGATCAAGATGATCAGATCATTTGCTTTTGCAGGACTTGAATTGACTATGACGGCTTTTAATAAAGCGGGAAAAGTACCAACTCCTGTGAAAGAATCTGGCCAGGAAAAACCCCTTCCAAAATAACCCGGACTAAATGGCTGATAATAAACCCATAAGAATCGATAAATTCCTTTGGTCAGTCAGACTTTATAAAACAAGGAGCATAGCTTCCCATGAATGCAGGAAGGGGAGAATCATCATTAATAATATTCAGGTCAAACCCTCAAGAATAGTTTTGAAGAACGAAATTATTATTGTTAAAAAACCTCCGGTTATTTATTCATTCAGAGTGATCGGGCTTGTTGAAAACCGTGTATCAGCTAAGCTTGCAGAGCTATTTATTGAAGATTTGACAACTGAAAAGGAAAAAGCTAAACCGAATATCCGGCAATCGGTGGGACTTGGTAACAGAGATAAAGGTTCCGGTCGTCCCACAAAAAAAGAGAGAAGGGTAATAGATAAGCTCAAAGAGGACTTCAACGACCGTTAAAATGGTGGTATAAAGACTTAATATTCTCAAAAATGTTGTTAAAGTATTTCTGTTTTTAGCAGCAGCATCTCATTTTTCCTATCTTGCATCCTACAGTTTCAAGCCATCTTTTATTACGTGAATCGGCTCAGGCAAATATTTTTTAGTTAAATGGGGAAGGAAAATATTGAGAAGTATTCGGTCAGATATGCGCTATTAAAGTATACAGCAGGTTTATGGCATAATAATGTATTCTACAGGAAAGTCATTGTTCTTGGTCGTGAGAATATCAATCCGGACCATCATCTGATTTTTGCCCCCAACCATCAAAATGCTTTGATGGACGCACTTGCAGTTCTTTTTACGCAGGAGGGACATTTGATTTTTCTTGCAAGAGCCGATATTTTTAAAAGAAAAACAATTGCCGCCATCCTCTATTTCCTTAAGTTGCTGCCTGTTTACAGGATAAGGGACGGATTCAGCAGCCTTAAAGGCAATGACGAAATATTCTCCAAGACAATTGATGTACTGAAAAATAAAAATGGCCTCGTTATTCTGCCTGAAGGAGACCATGCAGGTTTCAGAAGACTCAGACAGTTAAAAAAAGGTATCTGCCGGGTAGCTTTTCAATCAGAGGAAGCAACAGGGTTTAACCTGCATATTAAGATTATACCCGTAGGGCTTGAATTCTCAAACTACAGCAGGTACAGGCAGGTTCTTACGGTTGTTTACGGTAAACCTATCGAGGTATCGGAATTTTTCGAATTATATAAAAAGAGCCCTGAGAGAGCACTTAACGAGCTAAAAACCAGACTTTCCAACGAGATGAAAGGGATTATGGTTCACATCGAATCGGAAGAGGATTATGAAGCTATCGATGAACTTAGAGGTATGATAAATGGCAGATTCAGTGATGATATCAGGTTCCCAAAACTATTTAGAGACAGGATTCTCATTAATAAAATGAACCTCCTTAAATCTTCGAGTCCATCTGCTTACGAGAGAATATGCTCACTTAGTCTTCAGATAAAGAAAAAAACCAAAGAACTAAATACCGACTATAGGTTGCTTGAAAAAAGGAAACACCCGCTTGGTTGGCTGGTTGCCGGGTTGATTGGCATAATTTTTACATTCCCATTGTTCATTTATGGTAATATTTTCAATTTAACCTTCCTCGAAATTCCTAATCTCCAGATACGGAAAATACGTGACCCTCAGTTCCACTCTTCAATAAAATATGCGATTTCCCTAATCCTGGCATTTGTTTTCTTACCTGTATATTTGATTCTTTCGCTAATCATTTTTTCTTCCTTGTGGCTTGGATTACTCATTTTTCTAACCTTGCCCTTATCAGGTCTGTTTGCCTGGAATTATTACCTCCAGTTCCGCAGAATAACAGGAGGATTCAGGGTGAGGAGTTTAATAAAACATAAAAACATAGAATTCGATCTGCTAAGGAGTAACTATACTGAACTGGTAAACCTGGTTGCAGGATTATAGAATGAAGAAAGATAAAATGTTTATAGATAAGGTAGCCTGGATTACCGGAGCCTCATCAGGTATTGGGGAATCACTCGTTCATGAGTTTGTAAGAAGGGGCGCAACAGTTGTGGCATCATCAAATGACCTGCCAGGACTGGAAAGGGTAAAAGCAGCATGCGCAGATAAATCCTCTATGGTTCACTGTGTTCCCTTCGATCTTGCTGATACTTCAGGAATAGATAAAATAGTTGAACAACAAATCAATACCATTGGGAGAATTGATTTTTTACTAAATATCGGCGGCATTAGTCAGAGAGCAAGAATTGATGAAACTCCTTTGTGGCTCGACAGGAAAATTTTTGAGATCAACTATTTTGGAACAATAGCTTTAACCAAAGCAGTGCTGCCGTACATGATCAGACAGCAATCGGGACATATTCTGGCAACAAGCAGTATATCAGGCAGGTTTGGGTTCCCGCTTCGTTCAGCATATTCGGCATCGAAGCAAGCCCTTCATGGATTCTTTGAAACACTTTTCCTTGAGAATAAGCGATTCAATATAAGGTCATCGGTAATTATTCCCGGAAGAGTAAGAACATCAATCTCATTTCATGCCTTAACCGGAGAAGGCATTGAGCATGGGAAACTTGACGAAGGACTTGCAAATGGGATATCGACTGAGAAGGCAGCTGAAATAATTATTAAAGGAATAATGAGGAACAAACGCGAAATTCTGGTTGGAAGAGGTGAGATGCTCCTGCTGCACATCAGAAGATATTTCCCCTGGCTCTTTTTCAGAATTGCAGATAAAATAAAAAGTACTTAATGTGAACTAAATAAATCATGCGATGAAGGGATATGTAATCAGTGGTATTCAGCAAATGGGTATAGGTGTAATGAATGTTGAAGAAGCCTGGAAATGGTATATCGACCAGTTTGGAATGGATTGCCGGATTTTTGAAGATGAGGCGGAAGCTAAACTGATGCTGCCATATACAGGTGGAAAACCAAGGAGCAGACATGCCGTATTGGCTCTGAATCTGCAAAGTGGAGGTGGATTTGAAATATGGCAATATAAAGGCAGAGAACCTGTTAAGATCAAGGAAGAGATCAGGTTAGGAGATTTGGGTATTATTGCCTGCAAAATGAAAGTAAAGAACATCCGGGAAACTTTAAAAACATATCAGAAGAATGGAATTTCTGTACCTGACGTGACATCTGAAGACCCCTCAGGAAAAATGACCTTTTTCATGAAAGATCCTTACGGAAATATTTTTCAGCCTGTAGAAGCAACCGACTGGTTCAGAAATGAGAAAAAAGTTACCGGTGGTTCATATGGGGCTGTGATAGGTGTTTCTGATATTGAAAAATCGAGGATGGTTTATTCTGATATCCTTGGTTACGATGAAGTTATTTACGATTCCACAGGAATCTTCCCGGATCTTGCAAATCTGCCAGGCGGAGAAAATGAATGCCGGAGGGTACTTCTTAAAAGATCCAAATCATTTGCCGGACCATTCAGCAAGGTTCTGGGACAAAGTGTAATTGAACTCATCAGCGCCACCGGTAAACCGGGTAAAAAAATATATGAAAACCGGTTCTGGGGAGATCCTGGGTTTATTCACCTTTGTTATGATATACGGGGGATGGATGAATTGAAAAGTTTCTGTGAAAGCAAAGGTTTTCCATTTATGGTTGACAGCAAAAAGAGCCATGAAGGTAATAGTTTTGATATGGGTGAAGCAGCAGGTCACTTCTCTTATATAGAAGACCCCGATGGAACATTGATCGAATTTGTTGAAACACAAAAAGTGCCTGTCCTGAAAAAAATTGGCTGGTATCTGGATCTCCGGAAAAGGGACCCGAATAAATCTCTTCCCGACTGGATACTTAGTACACTGAGATTTTCGAGGGTAAAGAGCTGAACAGGCGTGAGGCGTCCGGTACGCGGTAATAAGCGTTAGGTGCTGGCTATTTGGGTTTTGGCTATTTCCTCAACCTTGCGCATTACTCTCATAACGTTGCCACCCCAAATCTTTGTTATGTCTTTTTTCGAATATCCCCGCCGCAGCAATTCGAGTGTAATATTTTTCATCTCTGCAACTGTTTTGCAACCCTCCACTCCTCCCCCTCCGTCAAAGTCGGTTCCGATGCCAACATAGTCAATACCAATCACCTGCACGACGTGGTCAATATGATCAATAATATCTTTCACTGTTGCAGGTTTTTCATATCTCTTTTGAATCGCCCTGTATTCGGTGCGCATCAGTTTCTTTGTTTCATCCTTAAGTGCATTATAATCACCATATTTATCCCGGAGTTCCTTTAGCTTTGATCCCATTTCCGGATTTGTTTCAGGGGTTCTAAGGTAATTGCTTAGAATACATATCTGTATTACCCCGCCGTTTTTTTTAAGTGCAAGCAGCATATCGTCGGTAAGGTTTCTGGGGCTTCCGCATAATGCCCTGCACGATGAATGAGATGCAATAACAGGAGCGTTTGTAACTTTCAGAACATCGTAGAAAGATTTATCTGAGATATGAGATATATCCACCATCATCCCAAGCCGGTTCATCTCTTTAACAACCTGCGTTCCTAAGGGAGAAAGACCATTAGTTTCAGGTCCGCCCGGATCAGTTGAGGAATCACAAATATCATTATTTTTTGTATGAGCAAGAGTTAAATACCTGGCACCAAGGTCATAATATTGTTTGATCCTTGAAATATCCCTTCCAATCGGATAGCCGTTTTCAACACCAATGAATACAGCAATTTTATCTTCTTTTTTTATCCTGTATGCATCATCCGCAGTTAATGCTATTACTGCCATCGCAAAGTTTTTCTCAACGTTTTTATGTATTGCTTCAAAAATGGCGAGAGTTTTTTGGTGAACTTTATTGAATGTTGAATCGTTTCGAGGGCCTTGTCCCGTAAAAACTGCAAAGAATTCAGCATGCAGGCCGCCTTCAACCATTCGCGGGAAGTCGACACATCCATCATCATGCATTACTCCCAGGTCAAAGGTGGTATCTGAAAACTCCATCGGAGTGTCACAATGAGTATCTACCGTAAGGATTGCAGCATGTATCTTATCAGCTTGTTTAATCAGTTGTTCTTCACTATTGCCGCAACCGGTCAATAATAAAAAGACTAATGCAATGTTGATGAATATTTTCATGTTCTTTAACTTGAATACAGTTGCAAGATAATTAAAATGATATCGGTGTATTAATTATCTTGCTTATTTAACCTATATTAACAATGCAAAATGCCACATTCTGATGAATGGGGCAGTCATGAAAAGAATGGGAAAATTGCTTTTGGACGGAAAAATCACGTTTTCAGTAATCAGGAAGATCAGGAATATTATAGATCACAAAACATATAAATGAAATTAACAATTGTATTTAATTTATACTACTATTTTGGGCAACCTCCCTATATGCAATTCCTTTTGTGCTGTTGACAAATCGGCAAATATTGACAGGTTATGCATTGTGTCAACATCTTTATGTTTGTTTACGTTTACTATAACTATATCGCCCATTCCTTTGCCATATTCTCCCCTGAAATCGTAGAATCCTGCCATAATAATAAGTTCACCTTTTTGTATCAGATCTTTATATTTTTTGCTGGCGATATTTACCTGGTAATCAAGGTTCTTTTCAATAATAAGGGCATGAAGGTTCTTAAAATCTTTGATGGTTGATGATTCTTTAATAGTGGGTTGCAAAAAGTCGAGTTCGTGCTTAATATTGAAAGTTTCTTTGTCGAATCCTTTTAAGTATGCTTTTATGGCCCCGCAATCGGAATGCCCAAGAAAAAACAATAAAGGTGTTTTCAGATGATAAATGCCGTAATCTACAGAACCTTCTGTAGATAATATCTGGTTGCCTATATTCTGTATTGAGAAAACTTTATTAGAAGTATCAGGCATCAGGGAATTAAGCGGTACCCGCGAATCGGAACATGTAACCAGGGTAATATAAGGCTTCTGCTCATAACTGAAACTTTCGAAATATTCGCGTGGATGGGTTTGTGTAAAAAAGTTATTGCCTAATACAATTTGTGCAACAATTTCGGATGGAAGTAAGGTTTTAGGTTTGACAGGCGCTTTTTTAATATCTGGTTCTCTTTCGCCAATTGCAGATACAACTACATCGTGGAGTGTGTCGCGTCGGCTCACATGACCGAGTAAATGTTCAATATCTTCAAACCTTAAAATATCGCGAACTTCTGAATGTGCTTCAGCTACCTTTAATTCAACACCTTTGGCTTTAAGGTTTTGATATAGCCTCTTTATCAGCCGGGCACCGCTGGAATCTATTGTGGCCGAAGTGCTTAAATCGAAAATTACAACTTTTAAGAATGAACCCATCTCCAGTACTTTAGTCCATACTCTATTATATACAGTTGACACATTGAAATATACCAATGCCGATTCTACCCTGAATAAAAGTACACCTGGCAACAATTCATTATCGGGATGCCGTTTAATATCAGTATATCTGTTAGTACCAGGAATCCGGCCAAGAAATGCAATGTGAGGGCTGGATACACTCCTTATAATAAGAGTCAAAGAGAATCCTGCAGCAATGAGGACCCCCTTTAATATTCCAAATACAATTACACTAATCAATGCTGTAATTGCAATAACGAAATCGAAACTGTTAACTTTAAATAATCGTTTCATCTCTTTAATATCGACAAGTCCCTTAATGGCAACCAGTACAATAGATGCCAGAATAACTGTAGGGAGGTTTTTGAGTAATCCTGTCAGAAATAAAAGACATACTGCAATGCTAACGGATGCAATTACGAGAGAGATCGGGGTTTTAGCGCCCGCTTCTTCATTCACTGCAGATTGCGACAACCCTCCACTTACCGGATATCCATGACCTAAAGATGTAGCAAGGTTGGCAACACCCAAAGCAAGCAGTTCCTGTCCTGCATCGATATCGTACCCATTCTTCTGCGCAAGTGCTTTTGCTGCAGATACGCTCTCGATATAAGCTAAAAGAAAACATGCAAACGCCAGCGGGAGTATGTTTCCAATATCTTTTAAATTCAATGAAGGCAAGTGCAATGCAGGTAACCCGCTGGGTATAATGCCAACCGTTTTAAAACCCATCGAACCGAGTGGAGTAAATGTGATAACGAGAACGGATAACGCCACTACAATTATTGCAATTGGTTTACCTGGCAATAACTTTTGTCCTGATATTAATAAAACAATTGCCACAATGCCAAATATTAAAACATACATATTTGTACCAGGCAATTGGTTGAAAAGGGTTGATAAGCGGTTGATAAAACTTTCTCCACCTCCTCCGGCAACACCAAAAAGCTTGGGTAACTGCGACAGTCCAATTATTATGGCCGCACCAGCTTTGAAGCCCACAAGTACTGTTTCGCTTATGAAATTTATTATACTGCTAAGGTGGAGTAAGTATGCCAGTATGCTCATGCCTGCAAATAAAAGCGCTGACAACGAAGCTAAATCGATCCACCGTTGTACATCGCCATTTGCCTGATTGGCAAGTGTTAATCCAATAAGCATCGAAATTGCAGAAGTTGGCCCGACAGCAAGTTGTTTACCTGTGCCCAGCATGGCGTAAAATAAGCCCCCAATAAGATAGCCATAAACGCCATATTGGGGTGGTAATCCGGCTAATGTTGCGTAAGCCAGTGAAACGGGAATTGCATAAGCTGCCAATGTAAGGCCCGATACTGTATCGCTACCAAAAAGTCTGAGAGAATAATCCGAGAGCCATTTGATAGCCGGAATATACTTTTGTAGTTTCACTTTAAACAGATTTTGAATGTTCATAAAAGATAGTATTGGAATATAAAATTACTCATATTGCTAAAATAATATAATTCAATGGATTATGCAAATCGAAAATAATTTAAATATCTAAGTACATGACAATAATTTACAACTATACGTTCAATATCGGTCAAATGCGTGTCTTCAATATTAAAACCGCTTGTTTTCAGTGCTTTAAATGCATTATGTAAAGCTTTACATAATTTTTTCAGGTAGACAAAGACACCATATTTGGTAAAATATATCTACCTTTAGCTGACATATAATGAGTTGGGTGCAAGCCTAAGCCGCTTCGAATGAAAATTAACTGCTAACTTGAAAAATGATACTATATAAAACAAATTGGGATACTGTTTCTGGAAAATCCTTCACAATGACTTTTATTTTTTTTTGCCAACCCACTTTGTACCTTTTAAGGTGCATTAGGGACTGAGCTCTCGCACATTGCAGCACATTTGCAAGCCCACACTAGCCAACGATCAAACCAAAGGCTTGCAAAAGAGTGCAATTTCGCCTTCCTCAAATTTGACCTATAAATACCAAATGACTTGATTTTGTAGAACCGCTACTCAGTAATATATTGAATTATATTTGGTAGATTGGAATATTTTACCTATCTTTGTAACCGTATTACTTAAACAAATATTTTGAGAGTAGCACTAAAACATATCGCTTTTATTCAAACCGGGGTCTTTGCTAAGCCAACTAAGGAAGGTCAAATTGTGTACTTGCAATCAAAGCACTTTGATGAATTCGGAATCCTAAGAAGTTCTTTATACCCTGATTTAAAAGCCGAAAGCATCTCTGAAAAACATTTATTACAGAATGGTGATATAATATTTGCTGCCAAAGGAACAAAAAATTTTGCAGCTCTCTACGAAAGTAAAAACAAACCTGCAGTAGCTTCCACTTCGTTCTTTGTGATTCGTTTAAATGAGGATTTTCAAGAAAAAGTTCTGCCGGAGTATTTGACGTGGTATCTAAACAGTGCCTCATCTCAGAATTACCTGAAAAGTCAGGCAGTAGGAAGTTCTATAGTTTCCATCTCAAAATCTGTGATTGATGAATTGGAATTATCTATCCCGGATTTAGATACTCAAAAAGCGATTCTAAGAATTACCCATCTCAGAGACGCAGAAAGAAAACTGCAGCAGCAAATTGAGATTCTACGGGAAAAACAAATTCAACAACAAATAACTAACGCAATTAAATGAAAAGTGAAAAATGAATAGTGAAAAATCAAAAAGGCCCCTAAGAGATAAAAGTTATACTTTCGCAATTAAAATTGTAAAACTTTGTCAATCACTCAGATCAACAGAAAAAGAATTTATACTGAGCCGCCAGATATTGCGCTCTGGAACAGCTATTGGAGCTTTAATCAGAGAGTCTGAATTTGCGGCCAGTAAAGCCGATTTTATAAACAAACTAACTGTTTCTCTTAAAGAAGCTAACGAAACAGAATATTGGTTAATGCTTCTCTTTGATACTGAATACTTGTCAGTCGATGATTTTGAAATATTAAAACAAGATTGCAGAGAATTGATCGCTATGCTTGTTTCCTCAATTAAAACATCGAAGAAATGAAAAATGAAAAGTCAAAAATGAATAGTGGCAAAAGAGGTGCCAAAATCAATTTTTACTTTTTTGTTTTTCTGACTCCATCCATCTATTTATAAGGATCTACCAAACTTTATATTTTCTATTTTTCACTTTTCACTTTTAATTATTCATTCAAATGAAAAAAATAACACAAAAAGATATTAACGATGCAGTATGGAAAGCATGTGACACTTTTCGTGGAAGCATTGACCCCAGTGTTTACAAGGATTATGTGCTCACTATGCTTTTTGTAAAATATCTAAGTGATGTGCATGATGATAAATATGAATCTCATTTGAAAAAATATAGCGGTGACAAAGAACGTGCAGATCGTGCAATGAAGCACGAACGCTTTGTGGTCCCTGAACACAGTCATTTTAACTATTTATTCGACCACCGGAACGAACTTAATATAGGCGAGTTAATAGATATTGCATTGGAAGATCTGGTGGAAGCCAACCGCGATAAATTATACAGTGAAGATGGTGCTGGAATATTCCAGAACATAAATTTCAACAGCAGTGTATTGGGCGATACAAAGGATAAAAATACCAGACTGAAAAACCTTCTGCTCGATTTTAACAAAGAAACACTAAACCTAAAACCATCACATCTTGAAGGCACTGATATTATTGGTGGTGCGTATATGTTTCTGATAGAAAATTTTGCAAGCGATGCAGGTAAGAAGGCTGGAGAATTCTTTACCCCAAAAGAAGTATCTACCCTGATTGCTAAACTTACCAAATCAAAACCTGGTTCACGTATCTGCGACCCTACCTGTGGATCTGCTTCATTGCTAATTAAAGCAGGTGAGGAAGTTGGTTCAGATAATTTTTCACTCTATGGACAGGAAGCTAATGGTAGCACATGGGCCCTGGCAGTTATGAATATGTTTTTACATGGTTTTGATAATGCCACTATTCGATGGGGAGACACAATCCGAAATCCGAAACTGAAAGAAGGCGACGCTTTAATGAAGTTTGATACTGTTGTTGCTAATCCTCCTTTCTCATTAGACAAGTGGGGAAAGAGTGATGACAAAGAAGAAAACAAAGCCAGCGACAGCTTTGACCCTGAGACTGACAAATACAATCGGTTTTGGAGAGGTACCCCACCAAAAAGCAAAGGGGATTGGGCATTTATCAGCCACATGATTGAGACAGCTTACGAAGGCAAAGGAAAAGTTGGCGTTGTTGTACCTCATGGAGTTTTATTCCGTGGTGCAAGCGAAGGGAAGATCAGACAGAGAACCATTGAAGAAAATCTACTGGAAGCAGTCATTGGGCTACCTGCAAACTTGTTTTTTGGAACAGGTATTCCAGCCGCAATCATGATTTTCAACAGGGCAAGAAAAGATAAGGGGCAAGACCCTGTTCTGTTTATCGATGCCAGTAAACATTATGAATCAGCTAAGAACCAAAACAGACTGCGACCTGCAGATATTGATCATATTGTGGATACTTACCGGAAATTTAATTCTGGCAGGCTACCCTCCCTGGAGGGGCTGGGGGTGGGTATTGTAGAAGACAAATTCAGCTTTATAGCAACATTCAAAGAAATAAAAGAAAACGAATACAACCTTAACATTCCAAGATATGTTGACACTTTTGAAGAAGAACCTGAAGTAGATATTGCTGCAGTACAGGTTGAAATCGGGAAACTTGAAGGAGAATTAAAAACAGTGCAGGCAGAATTGAATAAGTATTTAACAGAACTTGGAGCAACAAAATAATTGTACAAATGGACAATAAATTATTAAATCCTAAGCAGACTATTTTTGAACAAATAAAAAGGATTGCTCAGAATAAATCTGAATATTGGAGTGCCAGAGATTTAAGCAAGGTTCTGGAATATTCAGAATACCGGCATTTCAAACCTGTTATTGAACGAGCAAAAGATGCCTGTAA
Source organism: Bacteroidia bacterium (assembly GCA_026391555.1). GTDB lineage: Bacteria > Bacteroidota > Bacteroidia > Bacteroidales > VadinHA17 > LD21. Next base: position 35,671 of record JAPLEB010000072.1, read on the forward strand.
CAATAGCGGTTATATTGTTGAAAACCATTTCGAGGATATCCTCGGAATGGTCTCAATAGGGTCACAGGCTGAAAGAGAAATCAAAGATGTAAAATTATCCCGGTATGCCTGCTACCTTATTGTTCAGAATGCCGACCCGGGTAAAGAGATTGTGGCACTTGGACAAACATATTTTGCTGTGCAGACAAGACTGCAGGAAATTCAGCAGATGGAAGCTTATCAGCAATTGAATACCGAAGAAGAAAAACGTGTTTTTCTCAGGAAAGAAATGGCTGATCATAATAAACACCTTGCTGAGGCAGCCAAAGGTGCAGGTGTAATAGAACCTATTGATTATGCAATATTTCAAAATCATGGTTATATGGGTTTATACGGAGGTCTTGATGCCAAAGGAATTCACAAACGCAAAGGATTGAAGAAAAGTGAAAATATTCTCGACCATATGGGAAGCACCGAGTTGGCTGCAAACCTCTTCCGTGCAACGCAAACTGAGGAGAAGTTAAAAAGAGAAAATATAAAAGAGAAACAAAAGGCTAATCAAACTCATAATGAAGTTGGTAAGAAAGTAAGAAAAACGATTCAGGAGCTGGGCGGTACGATGCCTGAAAATTTACCTGTGACAGGTAGTATCAAAAAACTTGACAAGAAGGATAACCCGAAAAAGCTAACCGGAAAAAAGAAAAAATGAAACTACAATATGCCTCCGATCTGCACCTTGAATTCCCTGAAAACAGGGGATTCCTAAAAAGGAATCCAATGCCTCCCGGAGGCGATGTTCTTTTACTGGCTGGCGATATTGTTCCATTTGCTGAAATGGATAACCACACTGATTTCTTCAATTATATCTCAGATACTTTTGAAACTACTTATTGGATTCCGGGTAATCATGAATATTATAGATCGGATATCTCAGACAGGGCAGGTTCTTTTTTTGAGAAAATTAGGGATAATCTGTTTCTTGTGAATAATGTTTCTGTTAATCTGAAGAATGTAAAGCTTATCTTTTCAACCCTTTGGACAAATATTAGTCCTGTAAATCAGTTTGAAATAAGACAAAGACTGTCAGATTTTCATGCGATTAAACATAATCGAAAAGGACTGACACCCGAATATTATAATTATCTGCATGTCCAGTGCCGCACTTTCCTAAATGAGGAAAGATCTAAAGATGGTTCAGAGAAGAAAGTAATTATTACCCATCATGTTCCTACATTTATGAATTATCCTGAAAAGTATAAAGGAGATAGTCTTAACGAAGCATTTGCAGTTGAACTGTATGATGATATTTTAAGATCTGATGCTGACTTCTGGATTTTCGGACATCATCATTGTGATCCTCCCAACTTTCAGATCGGAACAACAACGCTCGCAACCAATCAGCTGGGATATGTAAAATATAATGAGTGCCCGTATTTTGATACAAAAAAGATAATAACAATATAATGATTAATAGTATTGATATTCAGTATAATATCTCATTTTTTGCACGATTGCGTCTAGCAAGCTATCGTGCAATTTTAATGATATATTATTAACTTACAAACAGATGAACAATAACAACACAACATTTAAAGACACGCCTCTTAGCAAAATTCCAAGTGATTGGGAAGTCAAAGAGTTAATTAAAGTTGCAAGTTATGTCGACTATAGAGGAAAAACACCTGTAAAAACAGATTCTGGAAGATTCTTAGTTACTGCAAAAAACATTAAATCGGGTTATATTGATTATCAGAACTCACAAGAATACATTTCTGAAAAGGAATATCACAATGTAATGAAAAGAGGAGTTCCCAAAATTGGTGATATTCTTATTACTACAGAAGCACCACTTGGCAATGTTGCTATGATTGACAGAGAAGATATTGCTTTAGCTCAGCGAGTTATTAAGTATAGAGCAAAAACAGATGAAGTTGATAATTATTATTTACTACAGTATTTATTATCTGATAAGTTTCAGCAAATCTTAGATTTGAGGTCAACTGGGAGTACTGCAAAGGGCATTAAAGGTGCAATCCTACATAAGCTACCTATAGACTTACCTCCTATACTCGAACAAAAAGCCATAGCCCATATCCTTGGTCTGATGGACTCAGCGATCAACACCAACAACAAGCTTATTGCCAAAAAAGAATTGCAGAAAAAATGGCTGATTCAAAATTTAATGACTGGGAAGAGAAGATTGAATGGATTTAGTCAGGAGTGGAAAGAAATTCATATTAAGGACGTTTCATCAGAAGTAAGTATCAGAAATAAAGCAGATAACCAACTGACCGTTTTATCATGCACAAAATATGATGGGCTTGTTCCCTCTTTGGAATACTTTGGAAGAAAATTATTTTCAGATGATGTTAGCACATACAAAGTAGTTCCTAAAAATCATTTTGCATATGCTACAAATCACATTGAAGAAGGAAGTATTGGTTATCAAGACACTTTCAAAGAAGCATTGATTAGTCCTATGTATACGGTTTTTAAAACGGATTCATCAATCAATGATACATTTTTTTATAAACTCCTTAAATCTCACAAAGTGGTATACCAGTATCAAAATAGAATGGAAGGTTCGATTGACAGACGTGGAGGACTTAGATGGGATGCATTCTCTATTATTAAAGTTCAAATTCCTTCATTCGAAGAACAATCTGCCATAGCCAATGTGCTGGAGATAGCCAATAAGGAAATACAAGTGCTTAAAACCAAAACAGAAAAACTGAGGGAGCAGAAAAAGGGGTTGATGCAGGTGTTATTAACTGGGAAAATAAGATTAAGCTATGACATATAATCTGTTTGTTGATGAAAGTTGTCATCTGGAGCATGACAGAATACCTGTAATGTGTATAGGATACATTAAGGTTCCTGTGATTAAATATGAGGTTCTCAGAAAAGAATTTACCTCATTGAAGAACAGAACACATACTCCTGCAGAAGTTAAATGGAATAAATTTTCAAAATCACGCTTACATCTGTATAAGGAGCTTGTGGATTATTTCTTTGATTCACCAATAGACTTTAGATGTGTGCTTATTAAACATAAAGACCGGTTGAAATATGAGGACCTAAAGAGAGGAGAGCACAATAATTTTTATTATAAAATGACATATTACCTGCTCCGTCCTAATCCTCCAGGTGTAAATTATAGGATATTTATGGATATTAAAGATACAAGAGGTAAGGAAAAGCTTAATAAAATTGAAGAGATCTTCACAAATTATCATAAAGGTGAGTCTCCATATATCCATTTCCAGCATCTTCGTTCTCATGATAATGTATTTTTTCAGCTGACTGATTTATTTATTGGGGCAATAACCTACAAAACACGCGGATTATCTGAACTTAAAAATTCAAATTCAGCTAAACTTGAGTTTATAAATTATCTTGAATCAAAAGCGGGTTATTCTCTAAACGAAAGTAGCCCATCGTGGGAAACCAAGTTTAACATATTCGATTTTCAACCCCAACAAAGGTGACCATGCGAAATATAAGAACACTGAAACCTTTGTTTGATGATAATGAGCTAATAACAGTTTTTGATCCTGAAAATGATCAGATTAAGCTGTTTTATGATTATTATATGGAAGATTTTGTTGAAAATCCATTACTAGTCAGAGGGAAAAATGTTACAGTCTTTACTAAAAACTCGAAGATCATGCTTTTTAAAGACTTTCAGGAGTCATTTGTCCATTTGATTACCAGAGAAGTAAAATCAATTAATCAAAGGTTTTATGAAGGAATTCGAGCTAATAGAATACATTGGATTAAGCCAATTTTGGAAGCCTACCCAAATAAACAGATACTCTATTATAAATGGGAAGATGAAAGAAGAGTACTAAAAGATCACTTTTGGTTGTTCGATAAAAATTTTATGGTTGTTCTGAAAGAGTACAAACCAAACTTTCAAATAATTACAGCATTTTGCGTCGATGAAGATATGAAACTGACTTTCTTCGAACGATATAAAGAATATAATCTTATGAGTGGGAATGTCTGAAAATAAGTACCGCACCCTGTCGGTGCGGAGCGCATGTACGGCTTGCGTGGCCATTGCCTTTACCCTTTGGGTAATGCGCTACAAATATAATATTTAATATTTATAATACAATAAATACTATTAATATTCTTGCTTTTTATAAAAACAATAATACAAACACACTTAAAATCAATATAATAATGCAAGTTCCAAGTTTCAAAGAAGACCATATCAGTCAGATACCTGCCTTGCAATTGCTGCAAAAGTTAGGTTACAAATATTTAAGTCCGGCAGAAACTGAAAAACTCCGTGGCGGTAAAACCAGTAATGTTTTGCTTGATGATATTTTGCGTAAACAGTTGAAGGAGATCAATTCAGATAAAAGAATCAGTTCAACAAAGACAACTTATATAAGCGATGCCAATATTGAAAATGGAATTCGTGCTTTAAAAGAATTACCTATGAATGAAGGCTATATTGCTGCCTGCGAAACGGTTTACGACCTTATTACATTGGGAAAAGCATTTGAACAGAATTTCGATGGAGATAAAAAGAGCATAACACTACAATATATTGACTGGAACCCTGAGACGTTTTTAACAAATAATGTGTTTCATGTAACCGAAGAATACAGCGTAATGCGAAGCGCCAGCAAAGAGCATTATCGTCCCGATTTGGTTTTGTTTGTGAATGGTATTCCTATCTGTGTGATTGAATGCAAACGACCTGATATGAAAGAACCCTTGACACAGGCTATCAGCCAGCATCTGCGTAGCCAACAGGAAGATGGAATCCGTGCACTGTACGTTTATGCACAAGTGATTATGAGTGTTGCTACCCAGGAAGCAGCTTATGCAACCAACGCTACACCTGAGAAATTTTGGTCAAAGTGGGAAGAAAAATTTACAACCGTCGAAGAAGAAACTAAATATAAAACCGAACTGGAGAATCTAAAAAATCAACCGCTCTCAATAGGTCAAAAAGACAAATTGTTCAGCGAACGATTTAAATACGTGAGGCAATATTTTGATGATCTGGAAAAAGAGCATATCCATCCTACAATTCAGGATAAGTATCTATATGGCTTATACAGACCGGAAAGACTGATGGATATTATTTTTAACTTTATTCTTTTCGATAATGGCGAGAAAAAGATTGCTCGTTACCAGCAATTTTTCGCTATTAAGAAATCCATGAAACGCATCCTTCAGTTTAAAGAGGGAAGGAGGCAAGGCGGAGTGATTTGGCACACTCAAGGAAGTGGAAAATCACTTACTATGGTAATGCTTGCACAAGCTATTGCATTGGAAAAATCAATCCGCAATCCGAAAATAGTTCTGGTCACTGACCGGACTGATCTGGATAATCAGATTACAGGCACATTCCGTAAGTGCGGAAAGTTTGTTGAGAATGCCACAACCGGGCAACGATTGGTCGAACTACTAGAAAGTAAAAGTGATTCAGTTGTTACTACTATCATCAATAAGTTTGTGGCAGCAATGAAAAAAATAACCAGGCCATTGGAGAGCCACGATATTTTTGTCCTGGTTGATGAAGGCCACCGGACACAGCACGGAACGTTTAACATCGAGATGCAAAAGACATTACCTAACGCTTGTTTTATTGCAATGACAGGAACTCCCCTCTTCAAGAAAGACAAAAGTACTGCAGCAAAATTCGGAGGCATTATTGATGCCTATACAGTCGATCAGGCTGTTAATGATAAAGCAGTTGTACCATTATTATACGAAGGGAGATTGCCAAGACAAATTGTAAATGCAAGCCCACTGGATATATTCTTTGAGATGGTTTCAGAACCATTAACCGAATATCAAAAGGCAGATTTTAAGAAAAAATTCAGCCGCGCTGACCAGCTGAATGGCGCAGAACAGAAGATTTATGCCACTGCATGGAACATTAGCAGGCACTTTCGTTATAACTGGCAAGGCACCCCATTTAAGGCACAATTGGTTTGTGATAAAAAAATAAATGCCATCCGTTACAAAGATTTTTTAGACGAAATAGGATTGGTATCCACTGAAGTATTAATTTCTACATTGGATGAAAGAGAGGGTGAGGAAAGTGCGTATGAAAAATCAACTGAAAAAGAAAATCGGTTCTGGAAGAAAATGATGGATGAACATGGTAATTCAAAAACCTATGAGAAGAACATTATCAGCCGGTTCAAAAATCAAAAGGATCCTGAAATTATAATAGTTGTAGATAAATTACTTACTGGTTTTGACGAACCCAGGAATACAGTTTTATACCTTACCAGAAATTTGCGGGGACATAAACTTTTACAGGCAATTGCACGGGTGAATCGTATTTATTCCGATAAAGAATTTGGTTACATCATTGACTATTATGGCGTGATTGAAAATCTGGATGATGCCATGCAAATGTATTCTTCATTTGAAGATTTTGATAATGATGATTTGATTGGTACTCTCACAAACATCAACGATGAAATAAAAAAGTTGCCTCAAAAACATTCGGAATTATGGGATCTTTTCAAAACCGTTGCAAACAAACGGGATGCAGAAGCATATCAGTTGTTATTAAAGGACGAAGCTGTCAGGGTTTTGTTTTACGATAAGCTGGCTGCATTCGCAAAATGTTTAAAGCTGGCATTCTCTTCTATTCAGTTTTATAAAGCGGTTGATGAAAAAACGATAACTCGTTACAAAGAAGATCTTACTATGTTCCTGAAACTTCGTGTAGCAGTTGTTGAAAGATACTCTGATGAAATTGACTATAAACAATACGAAGGACAAATTCAAAAACTGATTGATACACACATCACTACTGATAAAGTAGAAGTGATTACTGAATTGGTAAACATATTCGAAAAAGATAAATTTCAGGAGGAAGTTGAGAAAACAATAGGCAAAGCAGCAAAAGCAGATAAGATTGCAAGCAGAACTTCAAAACACATTTCTGAGAAAATGGAGGAAGACCCTGCTTTCTACAAAAAGTTTTCACAGATGTTGCAGGAAGCCATAATGGAGTATGAATCAAATCGCATCAATGAAACAATATATTTAAACAGAGTTCAGGAAATAATGAACAATGTTCTGGCTCATACTGACAGTGATATTCCTGAGGCATTAAAAGACAAAGATGTAGCGAAAGCATTTTATGGGTTATGTATAGAATCTTTCAGCGAAAATATTCAGGATTATATTGTCAGAAGAGAAATTTCAACGCAGGCAGCATTGAATATAGACGAGTTGATACAACAAGCTGTTCTTGATAATAATAAACCAATAATTGACTGGCAATTTAAAACGAACATAACAGGAAAACTGCAAATTGAAATAGGAGATTATTTGATTGACGAAGTGAGAGACAAATACCATCTCACCCTTTCATTTGGAGAGATGGATGAAGTTTCAAACAGGTGTATTGAAGTTGCTAAAATCCGTTACAGGTAATGACATCCGCTATTCAATTTGGCTCAAAACAGATAGATTTTCATTTGGAATATTCCGATCGGAAATCTTTAGGTATTACAGTTAAACCAGACTTATCTGTATTAGTAAAAGCCCCTGTTGACACATCTCTTGAAAAGGTTTTAGAAAAACTCCGGAAGAAAGCTCCATGGATAATCAGACAACAAAGTTTCTTTCTTTATTTTTACCCAAAAACTCCGGCAAGAAAATTTATTTCCGGTGAAACTCACCTTTATCTTGGAAGACAATACCGGCTGAAAGTGAATAGTGAAAAGTTAAAAGTGAGAAGTGAAAGATTAAAAATTAAAAATGAAGAGGTTAAGCTAAGAGGTAAGTTTCTGGAAATCTGCACTCATGATAGCAGTAAGGTAAAAGAATTAGTTGAAACATGGTATTTGACCAAAGCCAAAGATAAATTTCAAATGATGGCAAAACCAATGTTTGAGGAATTTGTTAAAACTCACAATTTATCACTTTTCACTTTTCATTTATCACTTCGAAACATGTCAACCCGTTGGGGAAGTTGTACACCAAAAGGTAAAATTATTTTAAACCCTGAATTGATTAAAGCGCCTAAGGGTTGCATCGAATATGTAATCATTCATGAACTATGTCATTTAGTTCATCATGACCATACACAGAAGTTTATTGACTTACAGACGAAAGAAATGAAGGACTGGGAAAAATGGAAAATGAAATTGGAGAAACTACTCGCCTGAAAAATCCTACATTTTTGCAAGCACATTGCCAAAGCCTCACTAGCCATCGCTTCACCCAAAGCTTTGTCACATTGGACTTAATTAAAATATATTCAGAACGAGACAATTTACTGGTACCGAGACAGGAATAATAGCCAGCCTATAATAAAGAGAACTTAATATGGCATAGCCTGTCCCGCTTTGGCGGGATAGTGCCAGGCATGAAGTCTCACGTTGCTCTAAATCCGTTCACCTGACGTATTTATAGGCACTTACCACCGTTATTCGGATTCCATTTGAAGCCTCATTTCAGGCAGGTTCGGTGGTCTTTGGGTAATATGTTGGTGTTCTTTTACATTTTCATTTGTTTCAGACTACCTTTTTCCGGTTAGATGTTTGGGACAGAAAATTTCCGTGGTCGCCGGTACCGGCTTAAATCAAATGAAAAATTATGGAATAAAAAAGGTTATTGGACAAACTGCCGTTATGCACCAGGCTAAAAAAAGATAAGGTATCAAGAAACCAGACTGAATTTCAGAGATTTTTACTACCTTTATTACATGAAACAGCGACTTTATATCGACACTTCAGTTTTTGGAGGTTTTTTCGACGAGGAATTTTCTGAATTCACCAAACCGCTTTTTGAAAAGCTTCAGAATGGAGAATTCAAACTTTTGTTCTCCGCTGTGACACAAGACGAACTGAGTACTGCTCCAGATAGGGTAAGAAAACTTGTTACAAATTTGAAGACAGAGAACACAGAATTCATTGAAACTAATAATGAGGCAGTAGAATTAGCGACACATTACATTGCAGAGAAAGTTGTAGGACAAACAAGTTTTGCAGACTGTCTGCATATTGCCCTTGCGACAGTTAGCCGGGCAGATTATTTGATCAGCTGGAATTTCAAACACATTGTGAATGTCCAGAAAATCCGGGGCTACAATGCTATTAATATCAAGAATGGATACAGGGAATTAGAGATTCGTTCACCGAGAGACTTTATGACTTATGACGACAACGACTAAGAAAAAGTTCGACGCAGTTAAATTCATGCGTGAACAGCGAAAGAGATTGAGCGAAAAGCTTACCAAAATGACTAAAGAGGAAATCGTTGAATACTTCAGAAGCAAGAAACTGGAAAATTCAACTAAGCCCAGTGCATAACAAGGACGGTATGTGTTATTGCCTTCGGCCAAAGAAAATTTGTATATAATTGAGAAATTCAGGTTGGCCGGCCATCGCTTCGAGCCGTCATGTTTTTTGCATGTAAGACAGATTTGTAATGAAGAGAAAGTGTTTTGCCGTCTATTATGCTTTGCAAAAAACATTTCGTCTCTCACAGCTGGCGGCAACAGCCCATACCGTCGAACCGTTAGCTTGCATAAACACCAAATTCCTACCGAGTCAATTATATCATGACATGACAATTCCTGCACATCTACCGGGACTTTGCCTCCAAGACAACTTTATCATGACAAGACGACTTATGCCCATTTATTTGAATTGACAAAAGCCCCAACTGAGTCTGACATTTAGAGCCATTAGTTAAATCTTTTTTATCGTAAACTTACATTCAATGCTTAAAGAAACTAAGTTATTTTTTCACACTATCATCAGAAATTGAAAAGAGAATGATTAAATTTAGGGTAACTATTGGTTATAGTAAATTTTTTGATTTAAGTCAAGATAAAACTCCTTCCCATGACAGACAAAATTAAAGAAAACATAAACAATCCCGAAATACTTGAAAGACTATATCGTAATGACAGAAAGTCTTTTGAATCAAGTTTTGAAAAAATCTATCCTGAGATTGAGAATTCCGAAATGGCAAAATTCTGGAAAAGCCGATTAGATTTTGACAAAACACCTGACAAAATGAAAAGTTTTTCCGGATCTGAGGTTTTCATTATGATTGCTGTATGTCTTTTAGCTGGGTTTTTTATCAAGATTCCGGATCTGTTTAATGTTAACTTAAAAAACTTCCTTTTTTATGAAAAGAATGCAGGAATAATTGTCTTCTTTGGCCTTACATTTTACGCCATCTGGATTAATAGAAATTTCAGCCACATCAGGCTTGTTATAACCATTCTAATCTTTGTGGTTTCGATAGTATACATCAACGTGTTACCTTCTGTTAAAGATAGCGCCTCCATTAATTTGGCATACATTCATTTACCCTTACTTATGTGGTGCACATACGGATTAGTTTTTATTGAGTTTAACTTAAAGGATAGGAACAAACGAATTGAATATATCAAGCATAATGGTGACTTGGCAATACTAGGAGCAATAATCCTGATAGCTGGTGGAGCTTTGACGGGGATTACTATTGGGTTATTCCATGCAATTGGCATTAATATTGAAAAGTTATATTTTAATAATATCGTACTAGTAGGATTAGTCTCTGCACCTGTTATTACAACCTGCATCATAAAAAATTACAATGTATTGACCAATAAGATTGCGCCTATAGTAGCAAGTCTTTTTAGTCCTTTGGTCTTGCTTACCTTAGTAATTTATCTGATAGCTATGGCATTCTCAGCAAAAGATCCTTACAACGACAGAGATTTTTTGTTGATTTTTAATTTAATGCTCATTGGCGTTATGGGGATTATCGTCTTTTCGATTTCTGAAACTTCAATAACCAGGAAGCAGAAGTTTAATGAAATGGTTTTATTTATCCTTTCAATAATTACTCTTATTATTAACTTAATTGCATTATCTGCGATTTTCTACCGGCTGAGTGAATATGGATTAACGCCAAACAGATTGGCGATTTTGGGTTCTAACATTTTGATTTTTGGTAACTTAATTTTGATTATGATTGATCTGTTTAAGATTAATTTCAAAAAATCGGAACTTGAAAAAGTGGAGATGACAATCTCAAAATACTTACCAATATATATACTTTGGACATTGATTGTTGTGTTTGGATTTCCACTAATTTTTGGAATGAAATAATAAACGCAAGCTAATAAAGAGGGTCCATTTAAAGCCTCATTTCAGGCAGGTTCGGTGGTTTTTGAATCGGAGATGTTTTTTATCCGGTGATTACTGATAGCTACCCGGTGGGAGTACTGGCCCGGTTGGTTTGTCCTTTAAGAACTACCTGCTGTTCAAGCTTTTTGTATACAAGGTCAAAACCGGCTACGCTGTCAATCGCTTTTTCGACAGTCGTGGGTTCAATACGTTTTCTCATACAACAAAATTTTTAATTAATACTGCTAAAAAGAACGTACAATCAGTTTTATGTCTATTTTTGATAAGATTGAACAAAGCTATCCCGTGAGGGATTTAGTTTTACAGACAATATATCTCATAAGGGATTCCTTGTAATTTGGTAGATAACCAGAATCTCAACCATATAAGCGTATGAAGTCATGGCACTTTATAATCCCTTACGAAACATATCGTCTTACCGAACGTTAGGCGTCATAATAAGCTGACAATAAACAAAATAAAATCTTGATTATATGGAAAAAATGAAAGCTGTTGTATACAACAAAAAAGGTTCTCCTGAAAAACTTATCTATTGTGAAGCTGATAAGCCTGTACCAAACGACAACGAAGTATTAATAAAAGTACATGCAGTTTCATTAAATGCTGCTGACTACCGTTCAATGAAAATGGGAATCATCCCCAAGAGAAAAATATTTGGGGCCGATATATCAGGCAGTATCGAATCCGTTGGTAAAAATATTACTCTATTTAAACCTGGAGATGAAGTAATGGGAGATCTTGCCAGTTTTGGCTTTGGTGGTCTTGCCCAATATGTAATAGCTCCTGAAAGAGCCTTGATAACTAAACCTTCCCGAATATCATTTGAGGAAGGAGCTACTCTACCAATGGCCGCTTTAACTGCCCTTCAGGCCTTACGTGATAAAGGAAACATTCAAAAAGGTCATAAAGTATTGATTGTGGGTTGCGCAGGCGGTGTAGGAACATTCGCAATTCAACTCGCCAAATATTTTGAAACCGAGGTTACTGGAGTATGTAGCTCAAAGAACGTGCAACAATCAGATTCTTTAGGCGCTGACTTTGTTATTGACTACACAAAAGAGGATTTCTCAAAAAGTGATAAACTTTATAATCTCATTTTGGGGATTAATGGAAATTACCCTCTTTTAGCTTATAGAAAATGCTTGGCTCCAAATGGTATTTATGTAATGGTTGGAGGATCTATATCCCAAATTTTCAAATCACTTCTTTTTGGATGGGTTTTTTCTTTTGGACCAAAAAAAATGAGGTCGGTGGCTGCAAAATCAAATAGGCATGATTTGGAATTTCTTGCAACACTTCTTGCAAACGGCAAAATCAAGCCAATAATTGACCGAAGATATTCACTTGACAAGACTGCAGATGCAATGAACTATTTAAGTCAGGGACACTCAACAGGGAAAGTAATAATAAACATATAATAAAATAATTACGAACGCCTAACACGGATGGGTAATTGGCTTCGCCGGTAACACAAACTGCCCCAACCCGCAAACCGTCAGACTGTCTAATAACCTACCCTTTTTGTTCATAACTATGAGGCCGGGGATTCTTCAAATAACGCCGGTTTTTGTATCTTAACAACATGAAATTCATACAAGGACATAACAGAACTCAGATTCATCTTTTCCCGGTTTCACTTGATCAATCCATTGACCCCGATAATGAAGTGAGGATAATTGACCTTTTTGTCGATAGCCTTTCCGTCAAAGACTATGGATTCAGAACGGATTTTGTCGAAAACGGCCGTCCCGCATATCATCCTACTGATTTACTCAAGCTATTCATTTACGGGTATTTGAATAAGGTACGTTCCACGCGGGACCTGGAAAAAGAATGCAGACGCAACATTGAAGTAATGTGGCTTTTAAAGTCCCTCAAACCTGATCACAACACAATTTCCAATTTCAGAAAGGACAACCCAAAAGCCATAAAAAAGGTCTTCAGAACCACAGTTCAAATTGCAAGGCATTTTGATCTGATAGGTGGAAAACTTATTGCAGGAGACAGCACTAAACTCCGGGCACAAAACAGCAAGAAGAACAACTATAACCAGGCCAAGATAGACCGGCATGTAGCCTATATAGATAACAAACTTGAAGAGTATACCAGAGCACTGGCTGAAAACGACGGAGATAACAAACAGCTGATAACTGATGAAATAGCAAAGCAGCAAAAACGAAAAGAGCAGTATAAAGAGTTTGAGAAAGAGCTTAATGAAAGTGGAGAACCCCAGATATCAACGTCAGATCCTGAAAGCCGGCAGATAATGGTCCGCAATAACATTACAGAAGTAGCCTATAGTGTACAGACAACAGTTGATGCAAAGAATAACATTCCCATCGACTACAAGGTAACCAACCAGAACGATAGCAAAGCCATGGGTAATATGATTCAAAGGGCAAAAAGCATCCTTAGGAACAATGAATTCACCGCCCTTTATGATAAAGGTTACCATACCGGATCAGAATTAAAGACGGCACAGGATTTAGGGATAGAAACTATTGTTGCCATTCCTGGGCTCCCATCAACAAGTCAGGCACCAAACCCCGCATACAATTTTGAGCATTTTAAGTACGATCAAAAGAGTGATACTTATACCTGTCCGCAGGGAGAAGTTCTCAGAAGCAATGGAACCTGGTACAAGGAACACAACAGGCGGGATAATGTCATTACTTTTAAGCAGTACAAAACCAGATCCTGCAAATCATGCCCGGTACACTCGCAATGTACAAGATCAAAAGATGGCAGAGTCCTATCAAGAAGCACATTTGCAGAGTATTACGAAAGAAATCGGAAGGCATACCAGGAGAAAGAACACCTCTATAAGAGACGTCAGGCTATTGTAGAACATCCCTTCGGAACAATAAAACGACAATGGGGGTTCAGTTACATTCTCACCAGGAAAGGGATAACGCGGGCGAGTGCAGATGTGGGTTTTATGTTTATTGCATATAATTTTCGAAGAATTGGTAATATTTTGACCAGAGATCAGCTGAGAGAGTATCTGAGGATACTTTTATCTATGTTTTTGAGCACAATAGACCACCACAGATCAAAAATCAGCCCCTTTCAGACTACTTTTTTCCGGTTAGATGTTTGGGACAGAAAATTTCCGTGGTCGCCGGTACCGGCTTAAATAAAATGAAAAATTATGGACTAAAAAAGGTTATTGGACAAACTGCCATTATAGCCAATGTCAAGCGCATCCATCAACAAAATTGAGGACGAATGAAAGGAAAATTTGTTAATACGTTGATTGCTTTTTGTACAAAAAAGAAACGCTCTTTTCAGAGCGTCGGGTTAAAGATGCTATCTTTAACGATGTTTTAGTGATACAAAGATAAACAATTGCGTATGAATTCTGCAAATAATATAGTAAAAAAAGAAAGAGTAATCGTCTACATTGATGGTTTTAACATGTATTTCGGAATACTTGAAGCAGGGTTTCTTAACTGTAAATGGCTAAATATTAGAAAATTAATCAACAATCTACTTCAGGCAAACCAAGAACTAGTTGAAATTAAATATTTTACAAGCAGAGTAAGCAATAATCCTGATAAACAGAAAAGACAGACTATATACATTGAAGCTCTTGAATCTGTTGGTATAAAAATATTTTACGGTAACTATCAAAGAGACAAAACAGAATGCAGACAATGCGGTAATACTTGGCCAACCTTTCATGAGAAGATGACTGACGTAAATATTGCTACCCAGATAATTATAGATGCATATCAAGACAAATATGATATGGCTTTGCTTATTTCTGGTGACAGTGACCTTGTTCCACCGATAAAAGCAATTCATGACCATTTCAAACATAAAAGAGTCTTTGTTGCATTTCCTCCAAAAAGGCACAATGCTTCAGTAGCTCTTGTTGCTAAAGGATCAATGATGATTGGGAGGAAGAAGTTGGTTGACAGTCTTTTCGATGAAGAGGTCCCAAAGAAAGACGGCTTCATTCTTAAGAAACCTAAGGAGTGGATGTAGCTTTTGACCATGGAAATATTTAAATAAAAAACACTGGCTATAATAAAGAGGACTTCATGTGGCATAGCCTGTCCCGCTTTGGCGGGATAGTGCCAGGCATGAAGTCTCACGTTGCTCTAAATCCGTTCACCTGACGTATTTATATGCACTTACAACCGTTATTCGGGTTCCATGAGCAGCCAAATTTCAGGTCGGGTTGTTGGCTTTTGGGTAATATGTTGGTGTTCTTTTACATTTTCATTTGTTTCAGACTACTTTTTTCCGGTTAGATGTTTGGGACAGAAAATTTCCGTGGTCGCCGGTACCGGCTTAAATCATATTAAAAATTATGGACTAAAAAAGGTTATTGGACAAACTGCCGTTATGGGCAAGCCACTGAATACAAGACAGTTTCGTTCTTGATGATTAAAAACATTCTACTCTTAGAAAGATGAATCATGACTTGACAATTTGGTGCTTTCTATCGGGACTTTGCCCACGCGTAAAAATTTAAAAATTCAACCAGCCGCACAAATGGCACATTTGCTTTTGCCCCGACACACGTAACCAACGCTTCGGCAAAAGCCAAAGAGCCATTTTTTCGTAACGTTATTAAAATTATATTTCATATCATATCGGTCAGGTTTATCCTGACAAATCCGCTACAAATAATAAATTTAATGATCACAAAAGTCAATTAATCAAATATCTTTTGTATCATTGCAGTCAGGTTTAACCTGACATATTTACTATGAAGAATAAATATATTTCAAAACAATCCAATGAACTTCTTTCCTGGCTCAGAGGAAAGGACATGTCTTGTTTTAATTATAAAGAAGCTTTTAAAGCACTTCCCGGCTCAAAAGAGAGTGCAGTCAGAGAATTACTTAGTGATATGACAAAAAGGGGACTTCTGATGAGATTGAAAGAAGGCAAATACTTCATCATACCTTATGAACAGGAGTCAGGCTCATTTATGCCGGACTGGCATCTGGCAGCTGAATGTCTTGTTGGCGGAAATAATTATTATATAGGTTATTATTCTGCTTTGGAAATTCTTGATCTAATAACTCAACCTTCCTTAAAAGAGCAGGTTGTTGTTTCGAAGCAAATGAGACCTTCAATTATCAATATTAAAAATGTTCCTTTCCAGTTTATTTTCCATAATGAGAATCATTTCTTCGGTTATAGAAAAACATGGATTGACAGTTATAATAAAGTAATTTGTTCTGATCTTGAAAAAACAATAATCGATTGCCTCTTTAATCCTGGTTATGCAGGTGGTATTGTTGAGATTGCAAGGGCTATTTATGTTTCGAAAGATCAAATCAATTTCAAAAGATTAATGGAGTATATAAAGAGATTCAATTCTCAGGCTGTAATAAAAAGAATGGGGTTTCTTCTCGAATTACTTGAAATAAAGAATAATAGCATTATTGAACTACAACAATTGAAAACAGCTTCTTATGTTTTACTGGATACAGAACTACCAAAAACTGGGAAAATGATCAGTAGATGGAGTATTCAACAGAATCTGGAAGCTGAAACTATAAAATCGGCCATTTATACATGATCAAACCTGGAGAAATACAGCAAAAAGCAAGAGAAGCCGGAGTCCGTGACCATCAGATAGAAAAAGACTATGTCCTGTCATGGATACTGAAAGGAATTGCTCAAAATGAGAATCTTTCAAAAGTGCTTGTTTTCAAAGGAGGAACTGTACTTAAGAAATTCTATTTTGAAGATTACCGATATTCTGAAGATATTGATTTTACATTACTTGATTATAGTATTTCTAATGAACAGATTTTTGAATGGTTCAAACAAATATTTGAATACGTTCGCGAGGAGGCAAATATCCCATTGGAAATCATTGACAACAACGAACATGAAGG
>JAPLEB010000027.1 GCA_026391555.1 Bacteroidia bacterium
TGTTGCTCTAACCTCCCGATAGCTATCGGGATGAGCTACGGAACCAATATCAAATAACCAAAACCTGTTGCTCTAACCTCCCGATAGCTATCGGGATGAGCTACGGAACCTTTTACAGGCTGCAAAAATACATTTTTTTTCAATTTTTACAACCCGAATTTCGAAATGACATTACCGTAAGTTAAATGCGACAAATATTTCAGAACTCTATTTGAACTGCGCCCTGTAATCTCTGGGTGAGATACCTTCGGTTTTCCGGAATTGCTTGTTGAAATTAGATATACTGGCAAAGCCACATTCCATGGCAATATCATGTACCTGGTATTCCGTCTCACGCAAAAGGTAACATGCTTTGTTTGTCCTGACGCGGTTAAGGTATTCAACAAAACACGCTCCGCAGTTTTTCTTGAAATATCTGCTGAACGAAAAGGGACTCATGCGTGCAATTTTCGATATTTTATCAAGTGAAATAGGCTTAAAATAATTTTCCCTGACATAAGAATAAACGTCGGCCATTCTTTTGTTTCCCCTCTCATCAAATGCCAGCTTATAATTGTCCGAGCACAGGTAGCCTCTCTTTTCCGACATGCACATTATTCTTATAATATTAAAAAAATCGATCATTTTATCGATCCCTTTATTATTGATCATTTGGATAATGTATTTTTCAGCTTTTTTAGCATCTTCAACTGAAAAAACAATACCTCTTTCAGCATCATTTAGAAGTTCTTTCAGGCAATGTAATTCATGCTGCGATAATAATGCATCACCAAGGGATGCAAGCTTAAAATGAACCACTACCCCATGATTGTCCGGAAGATTATTGTCGTGCCTGTAATAGTTCCAGCAATGAGGAATATTACCGGCAATAAAAACCATGTCGTACTGATCAAATAATTCAACGCTGTCACCTATAATACGAGTACCGTTAACTTTTATATTCAGAACAAGTTCATACTCGGTATGAAAATGCCACATACCGCCTGTATCGCTTATATAGGCCGCTCTGAATCCGCCGCTATCATCATATAATATTTTTTCAAGTTCAGCAATCATAGTAAAAAATTGATATTTCAATTCGGGTACTATCAAATTTAAACAATTATTTATCAATTATTCACAATAATCAATTCAATTTTTTAAAAATAAATTATGAGTATCCGGAATCAATAGCATGCTTATATTGATTTTCAAGCACAATTTTATTTTTATTATTGATAACCGATAATCATAAAATAAATTTGATTATATGATTTTAATTTAATACATTTGTTACGAAGCTCATACTATTGGTATTTAAGAGGAGATGAGCAAGGGTTGGGAGTGAAAATCAACAGGATTGTATTGCAGACATTGACTTTCACATCAGGAGCCTTAGGAATAGCGCCAGCTAACTGTGGTTCCATCCTTTTATCAGACAGTAGATGCGGGAATTATCTCACTAATAAAACCCGCTCCTGATTTTCACAACCACCCTTTCTCCTCTTATTTTTTTGCCTTCCTTTCCTGATTCTCGCTACTAAATCAATGAATTTATATGGCTCCGCTGAAAAAATTAAATTATCTTTGATGTCTTTCAGAAAATGGGGATTCCTGAATATATTTATCAATAATCTGTATAGAGTATAATGAAGACCTATATCAGAAGAAGGAAGAAGAACAAACATCTTGTTGTATTCTATGGAGGTTGGGGAACCGATGAGAATGTTTTTACTCCTCTTTGCAATGATGAATTTGATTTCATACTTTTTTATAACTATTCTGCCGATGAGGCTCTTGTGCTTCCGGAGATGAAAACCTATGAAAAAATAACCTTAATAGGCTGGTCACTTGGGGTATGGGCAGCTGAATATCTCTCACCAAAGACCGGCATTAAACCGGATGTAACAATTGCAGTAAATGGTACTCCAATACCTGCAGACGACCAATATGGCATCCCACTTAATGTTTTTGAAGGGACATTGAATAATATCACAGAAGAAAATATTGAAAAATTCTATTTCAGAATGTTTGGGGATAAGAAAACATACCAAAAAAATATTGAAAGAATCCCTCACAGAACGCTTAAATCGTTGCACGATGAACTCAGGTGGTTATATAATCGCATAATGGAACAAAAAGAACCGGGCTTCAGGTGGGATTATGCAGTGACAAGTGAGATCGACCGGGTAATTCCTTCGAAGAATCTTGATGGTTACTGGGAGAAAGAAAAGAATACAAAACACATTATCCTTCCGCTTCCCCATTACTTTTTTCATAATTGGGAATCATTTACCGATTTTATAACCTTCGTTGAAAACTACAAAGCTAAAAAAAACAAAAAATAGAGCCATTCAGGAAAATTAAAGGTCTTTAATTAAAATATTGAAATCGGATTTAGCAATAAGTTTGTCAAATTTTTCGAGCATCATAATGACTTTATTATAATCCTTATTCTTAACGACCATTATCTGCTCAACACCTTTCTTATCAAGGCGTGAAAATACATAACTAACAGTTAATCTGTTTATATCAAGGGCTGGCTGGTATAGCCGTTCCTTCTGTTCATTTTCATGAATTATGGAAACCAGATTCACAGTACTAAGATCCTGAAGTATATCGCGTGAAAGTCGGACGGGAATTTTAAGAGTCATAGCAATATGCTCCGCACTAATGGGTTTCTCACCAATTGAAAAATTACGGATAATCATATGCATTATCATCAGCACCAAAGCACGTTTCTGGTAGTTGCTTATATTTAAAGCTTCAGATTCAAACTCATAGCGTGAAACATTCTGATTGGCAAAAGAAAGTTCAGCTCCAAGGAGAACAACTATCCAACTACTCTGCAACCATATTATAAATAACGGTACAGCCGCGAAACTACCATAAATAGCACTCAGTTTTGATATCCCGAACTGCAGATCAATGTATAACCACTGTAGAACCTGAAGAATTGTTCCCGCCACTATGCCCGATATTAATGCTGGTCCGAATTTTACCTTAGCATTAGGCATTATTATGAATAATATTGTCAGGGTAATCCAGCTTAGAAAATAAGGTGCAAACCTGATCAGAAAACCTATTATGGGTTTAAAAAAATTCAGAATAGGAGCTTTAGTCATAAAGTCAGCAAGTTCAGTGCTGATAAAAACGGTGATGCTGCTCGAAAGGATAATAAAAACAGGTGCAATAAGCATAATCGTAATGTAATCAGTAAACTTCCTGTACCAAGGCCGCGATGATCTGATTTGCCAGATATGATTGAATGAACTTTCGATATGCTCGAGCAATGACATAACTGACCATACAAGGATTATCATACCTACTCCCGCAATATAGCCACCCCTTGTTTCCTGGAGAGCATTCCTTGCATTCTGTAATAACCAATTCAGTACCTCCTGATGTGCCTGGAATTTCTCAGTTATCAATTGTTCAAGATTCTGATCAAGACTAAAGCCCTTGGCGATTGCAAACGCTATGGCTGCAACAGGTATAACAGAAAGAAGCGAATAAAATGTCAAAGCAGAAGCCCGGAGCTGCACTTTATCATTTGAAAACCCCCGGGCAGCCAGAACAATTATCCTCAATTGTTTAATAAGGAATGTTTTTCCCTTTGAAATTTCTGACAGTGGAGTATACCAAATTATATCATTCAAGCGTTTTATCTGGTACAGAGCCCATGTAAAAGGATTTGCCATAATATTTTATTTCTTCTAATAATAATAAACTACAAGTAGATACAACTCTATGGATCAAATATACGAAATACCTGAGGGTGCGTAATGGGATTGAATAAAAATAATTACTATTTTCACTCCTGAAAAAAATTTAAAATGAGATTTGAAATTCTGGAGTTTGTTGAAGGAGCCCAAAAAGCAAAAGGAGTTGCTGTTATAATAGATGTATTCAGGGCTTTTTCAGTTAGTTGCTATGCGTTTGATGCCGGCGCCGTGCGAATAATTGCTACAGCACGTGTTGAGGATGCATTTCAATTAAGAAAGAAGTACATGAATTCTGTACTTGTCGGAGAAAGAGAAGAAAAAAAAATTGATGGGTTTGACTTTGGGAACAGTCCGACAGAAATTATTAAAACTGACCTTCGTGGAAAAACTGTTATACATACTACCACAGCAGGTACAAATGGGCTGGTTAATGCTGTAAACGCCGATGTGGTTATATCAGGCAGTTTTGTTAATGCCGGTGCAATCGTGAGGTATATTAAAACTATTAATCCTGAACATGTGTCACTGGTAGCAATGGGCTACAGGGCAACCATGTCAGCCGAAGAGGATCTGCTATGCGCTGAGCTGATAGCAGACGGTCTGAATGATAAAAGTAATATTTCTGAAAAGAGAATTTCTGATCTTAAATATACTTCAGGCAAGCGTTTCTTCAACCCTGCCAATATAGATTTTTCTCCTCCTACCGACTTTTTTCTCTGTACAATGAGAGACAGATTCAATTTTGTTCTAAAAGCAGAAACAAGATTTGATGGCAATATTGATCTTATGAAAATAGATATTTAATCAGATTAAAACGTCCATTAGAAAACAGGAAGAATATTTTTTCTCCTGTGAATTTCGCGGTAAGTGCAGAACATACATATTTTATAGAAGCCAAATAATCTGAGGGAAATATTGCTGGAGTCAAGCCTGATCTCCATTCTGTCCCTATATATGATGAATATCTTCGCCAAAATTCGTGTTAACCTGAAAAATTTAAGTCTGTTATAGACCCGGAGGATTCTGACGGTTTCAGAATCTGAGTATCCTTACTGTTTCCGAGAATGCTTTTTTATCGGTAACATTATCATAGAGTTTACTGAGATTTTCAATGCCCAATTTTGTTTTATTAAGAAAATCCTTGTTCGATTCAAGTCCCTCATGTATAAGGCCATTATCAATATGAAATATGTTAATACCGGCTTTTTTCAACTGGTAGCCCAGGAGTGTGTCTTCATGCCCATATTGTTTTAACTCTTCATTGAAACGTATTTTAGAGAAGACTGTTTTATCGATAAGAACATTAAATGTTGAAAAACCTGCATGCGGGTGCTTATTCCTTTCTGCGGCTTTCCGTTGTTCTTTCCTCTTTCCGTATTTCCATCTGAGAAGTTTGTCGGGATCTCCCGGAGCACTATCATAATATAATGTTCCACCGCATAATACCCTGTAAAAAGTCATCATGGGGAGCCACCTTAGTAAATATGCTTCAGCTGTACCGGGTAACATTGCATCAGCATCAATAAAGAGTAAAAAATCGCCTTTAGCTTCAAGAGCCAGCCTGTTTCTGATTGCAGCTCTTCCAATATTTTTCTCTGATGTGATCACTTTAACACCATCACCTTCAAGTGACCGGTATTTTTCCATGTATTCAGGTGATGAACCATCGTCCCCGATAAGTATTTCGCAGAATTCAGGAACTTTCCCCATGGCACTTTTCATGCTGTGAACAAGAGCAATAATATCATAATCATATACAGGAATAAGCAATGAAATCTTCATTTTCTATCCAGAGGTTGATATATCAAAAGTACAATATATTTTCTTAATATTTACTGAACAAACTTTGGCAAAGAAATTGCATTAACTAATTTTGCAGATGTTTTTAATAATCTGAATTACAAAATGGGAAAGATATTTTTTGCTGTTTTACTGTCAATGGTTTCGGCATTTTCATTCAGCCAGTTAAAAAATGGTTATGAAATTGATATTACCATTAATGGACTTCAGGATTCTTCTGTTTTTCTGGCTTATCATCTTGGTGACAAACAGTACATTAAGGATACTGTCAAACTCGACAAATCAGGTCGTGGAGTAATACAGGGGCAGGAAGGTCTGCCACAGGGTATTTATATGATTGTGCTTCCGGGAAGAGAATATTTCGAATTATTGATATCGAAAGATCAGCACTTTGTCCTTAGCTGCTCTTATAATAATTATTTAAACACCCTTAAATTTACCGGATCAGATGAGAATTCTGCTTTTATTGAGTACCAGAAAAAATGGGTGATAATGCAACAAGAAGCAAACAATATCGCCAAAAGAGTTCAAAACAACAAGCAAAACAACGATTCTCTGAAAATACTTACTTCTACGCAAAAGCTTCAGGAAGATAATATGAAATCGTACCTTAAAAGTGTTGTAAATGCTAATAATGGAAATTTACTTGCAACCCTCGTGAAAGCATTGCTCCCACTTGAGATTCCTGAATTTTCAGTTCCAGCGGGAGTACAAAATCCGGATTCGGTAAAATGGGCTTGGAATTATAATTATAATATGAATCATTTCTTTGACAATATTGACCTGACTGACGAGAGATTGCTCCGGACACCTATTTTGTATGCAAGGCTTAATGCTTATTTCACAAACGATCCAATTCAGGCGCCTGATTCAATAAACAAAAAAATTGATAAATTAATTCAAAAGTGTAAAGGCAATTATAAGGTTTTTCAATTCATAGCTGTCTATCTTTTCAACCATTTCAGGGAAAGCGAAATAATGGGACACGATGCAGTGATGGTTAAGCTGGCTGATGATATTTATCTTTCAGGGAAAGCCGATTGGGTATCAAAAGAATTTAAAGATGATCTCCGGAAACAAGTTGATCTGATAAGGCCCAACCTGATTGGAAAGAAGGCAGAAAACCTTGTAATGGACTCATATAGAGGAATATTTGTTTCATTATATGATGTTGAGAAGGAGTTCACTATTTTATATTTCTGGGAGCCTGACTGTGGACATTGCAAAGAAGCAACCCCAAAACTGAAGGCTTATTATGAAAAGGCGAAAGATGACAATATTGAAGTCTTTGCAGTATGCACAACAGCAGACAAACCAAAGTGGACAAATTATATTGAGGAATATAAACTGACATGGATAAATGGATGGGATCCGGAGAGAAGCTCTCATTTTGACTTCTATTATAATGTACAATCAACCCCAATGGTTTATATCCTTGATAAAAACAAAATAATTATTGCTAAGAAACTTGCTGTCGAGGACATTAGTTCTTTTATAAATAATTACAGAAAGTTCATCAAATAGGACGGATATTTTCTTTACTTAACTGACTTACCAATTCATAGATTGACTCGAACTCCAGAGTTAAGTTGCTGGTTATAAGTTGCCATTTGCTATTGTTCCCAAAAGGGACTATTATAAAAGGAATTTTTTTCACAGGTGATACAGAAAAACCTACACGGTTGATTGCTTTTTCTGTCCAATGTCTTCTGATCCCATCACCTTCTATATATATCCTGCCCTTCTCCTCATTCCTGGATGAAAAAGTACCATGTTCAGAATTAAATTGTACAGGTGATGAATCGAAAAGATGATCAAATGCCCCTTCAATCATGAGATCCTCAGGAGCTCCTTCCATGAGTTTGTTATTAATTATCAGCCAGATTTTATCTGATTGACTAATAGCCATATTGAGATCATGAGTTGAGAAAATTATGGTTTTTTCACTTTTATGTGAAAGGACATGCAAAAGATGAAGAATCTCATATTTGCTTCCTATATCCAGGAAGGCAGTAGGTTCGTCCATTACCATTATTCCTGTATCCTGTGCTAAAATCCTGGCTATCATAGCTCTCTGTCGTTCCCCATCAGAAAGTTCGGAAACGAACCTCTTATAGAGGGCTGACATTCCTGTTTTTTCGATAGCATCCATTATTACCTCATGATTTTTCGTATCAATTTTACCTTTCCAGTTTGTATGGGGAAACCGGCCAAGTGCAACTAGATCATATACACTCATATTGCTGACCTTCACAATTTCGGTAGAAATATACCCGACTTTTTGTGCGAGATCCATTCTTGAATAATCCATGATCTTTTTACCGCTATAAAAAATTTCGCCTCCCAGGGATGGTTGCAATCCTGTAAGTGTTCTTAATAGTGTGCTTTTACCAATTCCGTTTCTGCCAATAACAGCGATTAGTTCCCCTTTATTAGCGGAAGCATTAAGCGGAGGCAGAAGGACATTTTCATGTCTTCCTGAAACATACCCGATCTTAAGTGAATCGAGAGATAATATTTCTGTCAGGTTCATTTTCATTAAAATAGCCCTGAATATTTCCGGTTACGCAAGATCACCCATATAACTACGGGAATACCAATCAACGATGTAACAGCATTTAGAGGAAGAACATTATCTGATCCCGGAAGCTGTGAAATAATGTCACTGGCTAACATAACAGCTCCACCTGTGAGAATAGTTCCGGGTAATAAAATCCTGTGATCGGATGTATTAAATAGTATCCTTACTATATGCGGTACTGCTATTCCAATAAATCCGATGGGTCCGCAAAAAGCTGTAACACTGCCAGCCAGAATACTTGTACATGCAAATATTACCACCCTGGCAAACCTGACATTCAGTCCGATACTACCGGCATAATTTTCTCCCAGCAATAATGCATTCAACATCTTTGATGAGATCAGACTCATAAGAACACCGACCGAAACACAAATAAGCAGAACATTAAGCTGACTTGAAGTCAGATTGCCTAAACTTCCCATAGTCCATATAACATAAGCTTTCAACATTGTCTCATTGCTGAAATACTGCATAATAATGACAATTGCAGAAATCCCGCTTGAAAGCATAATTCCGAGTATAAGAATGGTCATAATATCTTTTACCCGCGAAGAGATGAACATAATCAATATCATTACAGCGCCGGCGCCTGCCCAGGAGGCAGCCACAAGAATCCAGTTTCCTAATCCTTTTAAACTGTCGGGTGATATGTTAGCGGAAAAACCAAGTATAACGAAGGCGACACCAAGGCTTGCTCCTGAACTAATACCAAGAACATCCGGACCTGCCATCGGATTCCTGAAAACAGTCTGCATTTGCAATCCACTCAATGATAATGCTACCCCAACGATTAAAGCAGTGATAGCTTTGGGCAATCTGAATTTAAGGATTATTGTTTCAAAGTTACTGTCGGTATTAGTAAAAATGGCTTTTAATACTTCAGAAGCTTTAATGCTGACTGATCCCAAAAAAACATCGAGGATGAAAAAACTGACTATCAGAAATAAAAGACATGCGAAAAATAGTTTTTGCTGCTTCCCGGATGATAAAACGCGGGCTGTTACTATCTGCTTTTCAGTTTTCAAATAATTGTTTGTTAATAGATTTTTTTGTAATAAAAAAACTCATTATCAATGAATAATTCCGGATGCAAAATAGATGCAATGTCTTTTAAAATTACATGCGGATAAAGGTTCCCACTTTCCCAGTAATCATTTCCTCCAATCGCTGTAATCCTTTTATTGTTATTGTACAAATTTCCATTTTTAAAGCAAGGGAGTCCTTCCAGCCGTTGATCAACCATTGAAATTTCATCTTTGGTATTTACGCTTCCAATGTTCAGCCAGTAGTCAGCAGCTAATGCACTCAAATAAACATTTTCGATACCGTAAGGCATTGATACGGAAGATTCAGTATTCTGCCAGAGATAATTTCCTCCGGCATCGCTTATCAACTTACTGATAAATGAATTACCGGGTGAAACATACCAGGTATCTTTGAAAGGAAGTCCCAGCAGTACTTTTGGCCTGTCAGATATATTCTGGCTGATATATGATTTTATCTTATTGTAAGATTCAACTTCTGATTTATATATACTGTCAGCCAAACTCTCTTTACAATAGAGTGCCCCGAACAATTTAATCCATTCGACTTTGCTTAAGGGGTCCGTCTCGAGGTAGTCGGCATTAAAAACAACCTTTACACCTAACTCTTTTATTTTCCCTACGTAACCAGCTGATTCGCTTCCTATTCCATACATCATTATCAGGTCAGGAGATATTTTAAGTATTAACTCCTTATTCAGGTTGGCTTCATACCCGACATCTTCTACCAGCCCTTTTTCAACATTTTTGATAAGACTTTCTGAAAAAATGAATCCGGTCCCGGATACCCCCCATATAGTGTTCTCTTCACCTAACGCTGAAATCATTGCAATATGAGTTGTCGACATGCAGATTATCTTGTTCAATGGCACAAAAATCACTTCTGAAGAATCCAGACCTTCAGGAAATTTATATTCTCTCCTGACAAGATGATAGACCTGGTTTACATTATTCGCTCCCTGCCAGGGGTTAATGATGGTTACTATGGTACAGTTGTCATTTTTCTGAAGAGTGAATCGCTCAGCTCTTGATATCAATGCACCTTTATCAGTGATGCTGTTACCGGGATGACTCTCCTTTATACCGCCGCACGATTCAAAAAGAATTATCAATATGGCAGGGACAGAAATTGCCAGAAACTTCATATTTTATTTTTTAAGTTGGCAAGAAAGTATCAGAAAATATGTTCTGCCGGGCTGAGGAAAATAAGCTATTGTCTTGTAAGAAGTATCAAAAATATTTTCAATTTTAAACCTGAGATTGATATTATTCTCCTTAAAATTGAATTTCATACCACTTGTGAAGCTATTAATAGCGTACCCCTGCAGAAAACCTGAATTATCAGCAGTCGTATAAGTACGCCCGGTAAAATTGGTTATCCAGGTTGTATAAAAGTTTTTATAAGCAACATGAAGTGAGCTGTTTGCCTGATTTTCGGGAATGTAAATTAATTGTTCCCCGGTGGTTTCAGATGATCCGTTATATATTTCTCTGGCCCTTGTGTAGGAGTATCCGGCATTCAGGTTAACTGACAGGTTATTAAGCAAATATCTCACTGACAATGATGACTCAAACCCTGATGAGTTAACGCTCCCTATATTATCAGCGATCCAAAAATAAGATTCACCCGGATGCCATTGTATCATATCCCTTATATAATTATTAAAACAGTCAAGTTCAGAACTAATGGTTATTGACTGGGAAATCTGATGGTCAAGTTTATATCCGATTTCATACGAATATGCGTATTCGTTTTTCAGATCAGGATTACCGCCTGGATTCCAGAAACAGTCATTCATGGATGGTATCCTTGAATTTCTTGATGTATTAAATTTAAGAAAATGTTCTTCTCCCCTTATGACCCTGAATTCAAAACCTGCGGAAAAATCAGGTACCAGGAATGATTTATCATCAAGGGTCTCCCTGAGCAGGATCACCGCACCGAACCTTTTACCTTTTTTTCTTTCGGCAGATAGAGTGACTGATGCATTATTGCGCCTGGCACTCTCATTATAATTATTTGATTCTATAGCATTTAACTCGTCACTAAAGACAAACTTAAGACGTGAGTATTCCCCGAGAGGTGTAGTCATTCCCCCCTTAAGCACAAAGGTGTTGGCCTTATTCCTGGAATCAATGGAGTAGAGTTGGCTCGTATAGTTAAGATTTGTGAACATCCAGGCAGCCGTTGAGAAGTATTCTTTCTTTCCCTTTGCAAAATCATAGCTTACAAGGCTCCTAAGTGATTCGTCAGATTGTTTTTCACCAGAATATCCATACAGAGTTGAGCCGGGAAGATCACGTGATGCCGATTGGTACCAGAATCGAGCTGAGAGGACATTTTCAGACTTCCTGAGATAGAGTTCCTGCATGAAACCCTTCTGCAGAACTTGATTATTCTCTCTTTTTTCCAAAAGTGGTTCAGGTACAGCTTCTGTATCTAAATAAGGGAAATCATTTCGGGATGAGTTCAGATAGCCCTTTGTAACAGACTGGAAATGATCACTTCCTGTGCTCACTTTCACTAATCCCGAATATCTTCCGAAACTTCCTGCATCCGAACTGGCATCAATAAGTGCCTGCTTCTTCCAATATGGTTCATTCTCAAGGTTTATAATTCCCCCTATTGCACCGTTGCCCATATCCATTGAAGCGCCACCGAAGCTGACCATGACATTATCGACCATTCCGGAAGGTAAGAGAGAAAAGTCTGACTGCCCCAGCATCGGATCGTTAATATTGATACCGTTCCATGTTACCTGGGTATGCCCGGCGGAGGTACCTCTGAATGAAGATGTTGCAATGCCTCCTGAACCATAATATTTTATAAATAAGGGAGTAGTTTCATTGAGCACTTCGGTCAGGGAGAAGAGCGAGTAATCATTTAGCAGTGCTGAATCGATACTATAAAACTTGAAGCCCGGCTGCTCTGAACTGATCTGCTTTCTCAAGATTACCACTTCCTGAATTTTCAGGGTATCGTTTTGAAATGAAAATTGTCCGTTTAATTGTAATGATATAAAGCCTGCAATAAAGAACAGGCTCGCTCCTGATGCGAATTTCATAATTTTCTGGTTATTAATTTCATTATAATAATACTTATCATCTGATATGATAACCATTATCCGGAGCTGACAGGAGATTAAGTAAGGAATCATTAGATGATCCGGCGCCTTTCTTCCCGAAAGCTTTGAATATTAGCCTTGTCTGGCAGGTCTTCTGACTTATCCCGGTTTCATGAAGCCTTCCCATCCCGATGAATCGAAACAGTGGCAGGTATTTCAAAAAACCATCATCGTTAGAACGATCGGGCATCACAGCAGCGGGTACTGTTGCGGATTCAAACCGCATTCCCTTTTCATTACAATGATTTTATTTCATTGTAACACCAAAACATAACAAAGATAAAAGATTTTTTTATACTGACACCAGGTAGAATTCCTTCAGATATCAACAGTTGTTAACAATTTCCGGATCTAAATGGCGCCGCAGGAATTTCTGACAATAAGTTCGGGGGAGATATTAACCTGCCGTTTAAATTTTCCTTTACCTGAGTTTTTAACTTCTGACCAGATCATGTTTGCAACTTTAGCAGACATACCAGAAAGAGGCTTTTGCAGGCAGGTTACGGGAGAAAACATCAGGTCGAATCCGGTTCCTTCCTCCATTGATACGACCGCTATATCCTGCGGAACCCTAAACTTCTTTTTACGGATAAATGTCATTATTGGATAAACGAGGCTTGCATTCATAATAATCAGAACATCTGCCCGGTAAGGAGGACGCAGAAATTTTTCAAATTTAACAAAGTCAATTTCATCACCAGCTACCGGTTCATCCAATTCAACAACAACCGGTTTGTGTATACCGGTTTTCTGACCAAAAGCATCAATAACATCTTGAATAGCAGTAGTATCTGCACTGAAAAATTTCCGATCAGCAATAATAACAATGTTTTTATACCCAAGCTTATCAATGTGGTTAACAACGAGAAGAGCGCCAGCAGCAGAATCGGTGCTGACTGTATTAAGCCGCAGTGATTTTATAGATTTTTCAAGTAGAACAAATGGATAATCCGCTGTCCGTAGTGCACGGATAGTATTATCATCAGCTGCATCACCAAGCAGAATAAGGCCGCTGTAGAATTTTTTAAATGCTCCTACAAGCCGGTCGTATCTCTGATCATCGGGATCCTTTGTCACAATCGAAAATCCTACTCCAATGCTTGAAAATGCTTTTTGAAGAAATGGTGTTATTTGAATAACAAATTGATCATTAAGTGAAGGGACTATCATACCCAGTACCCCCGGTTTTTCCTCAACAGGCGATGTTTCATTTTTTTCGTGCAGCGCTTCAAAATAGCCCATCTGCATTGCAAGGTTAAGTACCTTTTCCTGTGTATCCTTGCGGATTCCGTGCTGGTCGGCCTTATTATTAAGTACAAGAGATACTAATGTACCTGAAACACCCAGCTTTGCAGCTAAATCTTTGTTTTTAAATTTTTTTCTCATTTCCCCTAATAATTGGAAGAAATAAATTTAGTATTTTTTTCGAAACGGAGTATTAAATTAATGATTTTTAAACTTTTCTTAAAAAAGATATTGCCTGGCAATACCTTTATAAAATATTTTGATCAGTAGATTATTTTTTAGGTGGGTTGATTCCCCTTTGTTTAGCAGCAGATTCAAGGCGTTGCTGCCATTTGGATTTTTTCAGTGGTTTCATTTTATTCTCCTCGAGCTTTGCAAGAACCGCATCGGCATTTACAAATCTTTTTGAAATAATATTCTGTCCATACGTTATCATATTTGCAAGGAAGTAATAATAGGTAAGCCCTGCTGAGAAGTTATTAAGGATCAGCATGAACATTACAGGCATCATGTACATCATAACCTTCATTCCGGGTTGATCAGAACCCGGAGTAGAACCTGTCATCTTCATAGTAAGCAATGTAGATACAGTCATTAACAATGTAAAAAGGCTTACATGGTCTCCATACATAGGAATCATGAACGGAAGTTTTAATATTGAATCGTATGTTGACAAGTCAGTAGCCCAAAGGAAGTGTTCCTGCCTTAATTCTATTGAAACAGGGAAAAACCTGAACATGGCAAAGAGTATCGGCATCTGAAGGAGCATGGGAAGACATCCTCCCATCGGATTCACCCCTGCCCTTTTGTACAGGGCCATTGTAGCCTGCTGCTTTTTCATTGCATCTTCCTTCTTAGGAAATTTCTTTCCTAATTCATCTACCATAGGCTTAAGAACCTGCATTTTTGCCGTCGACTGGAACGATTTAAAGGTCAGCGGGAACAGAACAACCTTGATAATTATTGTCAGAATCAGAATAATTATTCCATAATTTCCAATAAAATTATCGAGCCAGTTAAAGATTGGAATAATAGCAAACCTGTTGATCCAGCCAATGATATTTTTACCAAGAAAAACCAATTTTTCAAGCTCAAGTCCTTCTTTTTTAAGAATAGTAAAGCTATTTGGCCCATAGTACAACTTCATGCTAATAGCATTAGAAGAAGCTGGATTAAAAGGTACCCCGACCTCAGATGAGTAATATCTTATATATTTTTTGGACGTTAATGTCCGTGTTGATGATACGGAGCCATTTAAGAAGAATTCATTAGATACGATTGCTGACGAAAAAAACTGATCCTGAAATGCAACCCAGCTTAGTTTAGTTGTTATATCAGCTTTTTCTAATTCCTTACTTTGCCGTTGCTTTAAGTAAGTAACATCGTCCTGATAGTATTTATAAGTAATATCAGAATAATTCTCCTCATTCTGCCTGCCTTTTTCCTGTTGGGGCATGTACATTTTCCAGTCTAACGTAAGGCTGTTTTGATTTGAAGCTATAATACCTTCCATCGATTTGAAGGTAACATCAAAGTCAACCATATATTTATCAGGAGCAAGAGTGTATTTATATTCAATATATTTATCATCGCCTGCCATCAGTCTCAGCACGACACTTTGAGACTTAGAACTCACAATAAATGATTTTTGATCCGATACCGGTTTGAAATATAGATTGTTTGTCTGAACAGCTTTATTATCGGCAGTAAAAAAATTAAAACCAAAAACTGTTGAGTCACCTGAAAATAGTATCAGAGGAAGAGAGTCATAGGTCCTGTAATCTTTCAACCGTGCAGAATAAACCCTTCCCCCTTTAAGTGAAATTTTAAGTTCAACCTCATTATTTTCAAGAGTAATAAATTCGTTTTCCCCTGTTGAAGACTGTGCAAAAATTCCATATTGGTTAATATCTGTCGGGGTTCCGGTAGTATTAGTTACCGGTATTTCGGTTTTTGACTGTTGCAAAACTACAGTATCGGCTTTCGGTGTTTCAGCCCCGATTCCAAGTTTAAGATTTATTTCATTTATTTTTGCAATAGCATCAGGTTGATTTGGTTTAAATCTCAGGGCATTGATATATTCCGCCCTTGCTGTTTCCAGTTCTCCTCTTGTATAATATGATTCAGCAACCCGTACAGCTTTTTCATACCCTTTATTCAACCGACTGTTATTATATATGCTAAAACCGATGAAGATTGCAAAAATCAGAATAATTCCTGTTAATGTATTTCTATCCATTCTTTCACGCTAATTAGGTTACGATTACATTGAGACGGAATGCATTGCGTCTTTACTTCTATTTTGATTATTAATTATCTTGTTGAAACGCAATGCATTGCGTTTTTACCCTATGCATGCTTTAATAAAATTAACGAACAGAGGATGAGGATTAATCACTGTACTGCTGTATTCAGGATGAAACTGGACTCCGATGAACCACTTATGCTCAGGTATTTCCATGATCTCTACCAGATTTGATTCGGGGTTAATACCAACGGGGACCATCCCATTATTCTTAAAATCGTCAAAATATTTGTTATTAAATTCATACCTGTGTCTGTGTCTCTCAACAATTTCTGTTTTCCTGTATGATTCGTATGTCTTTGAATTCTTGCTGATGATACATTTATACCCTCCGAGCCTCATTGTTCCTCCCTTATCGATAATACTTTTTTGCTCCTCCATCAGGTCAATTACAGGGTACTTTGTTTTATGGTTTATTTCAGTTGAATGAGCGCCCTCTAATTTCAGTACATTTCTGGCAAACTCAATAACAGCGCATTGCATGCCAAGGCATATTCCCAGGAAAGGAATATTGTTTTCCCTTGCATACTTTGCAGTTAAAATTTTACCTTCTATCCCTCTCGATCCGAACCCCGGAGCAACCAGGATACCGTTAAGGCCACTTAGCCTGTCAATAACATTTGTTTCAGTAATTTCTTCTGAATGTATATATACAACATCAATCTCACATTCATTCATTGCGCCGCTATGTATGAATGACTCTGCAATTGATTTATAGGCATCCGGAAGTTCAACATACTTTCCAACCAGTCCGACCCTAATTGAATGTTTTGGATTCTTTAGTTTTGTAAGAAATTCTCTCCATTCAGTCAGAGGTGGCTCACTCTCTACAGGAAGGGCCAGTTTTCTCAGTACTGTCTTGTCAAGCCCTTGTTCAAGCATTTTGATCGGTACTTCATAGATTGTTGAAACATCAACTGACTCAATTACAGCATTTTCTTCAACATTACAGAAGAGTGCAACTTTTCTTTTGATGTCTCCGTTAAGGTGTCTTTCTGTTCTGAGTACTAATACATCGGGTTGTATCCCTGCCTCGAGAAGCTCTTTAACAGAATGTTGTGTTGGTTTGGTTTTTGATTCTCCGGTTGAGGATAGATATGGTACCAGAGTCAGATGGATAACAGCGCAATTTTGCGTTCCCAGTTCCCATTTTAATTGACGAACAGATTCAATATAAGGAAGTGATTCAATGTCACCTACTGTTCCTCCTATTTCCGTTATAACTATATCAAATATATTACCTGAACCTACAAGTTTGATTCTACGCTTTATCTCATCCGTTATATGAGGAATTACCTGAACAGTTTTGCCAAGGTAATCGCCTTTTCGCTCCTTATTAATAACGGACTGATAAATCCGGCCCGTGGTGACATTATTGGCCTGGCTGGTAGGGACATTTAAAAACCTTTCATAATGCCCCAGGTCAAGATCTGTTTCAGCCCCATCAAGAGTTACGTAACATTCACCATGCTCATAAGGGTTAAGCGTACCGGGATCAACATTTATATAGGGATCGAGTTTCTGAATGGTAACAGAATAGCCTCTGGCTTGCAACAGTTTAGCAAGAGAAGCGGAAATAATGCCTTTCCCCAGGGAGGAAGTAACTCCCCCTGTTACAAATACATACTTAACATCCTTCAAAGCAAGAGAGTTTATTGGTTTAAATATATGATATCATTTTCATTAATCATCAAGACCTGACTGGTCTATCATTTTGACTTTTTCTTCAAGTGTTTTAATCATTTTTTTAGCATTTTCGATTTTCTCTTCAACCTCTCTTATCATTGTATTAGCATTGGTTGATTTTGCAAAAAATCCAATATTATTTTCCCACAAGACGATATCGCTTTCCAATTGTTTGATCTTAGTTAAGAATTTATCCCTTTCATTCCGAACTTTTCTTGATGCTTTCGGATTTGCCTTAAGATTATCGAGTTTAGTTTTATATTTAAGGATACTCTTATCTTCATCGCCAATTTTCAGTTTATCAAACTCCTTGTTAAGGGCATCCCGGTATTTATTGGAAATTTCATCTTTCATATTAAATGGAACGAATCCGATATCGGTCCATTTCCTTTGAAGCTCTTTAAGGCGTTCGAACGCAGCATGCACGTCTGCACCCGGCTCGAACTTCTCAAGTTCCTCTATTATAGCAAGCTTTGCCTTTAGGTTATCTTCGTACGATGTATCTAATTCTGCAAAATATTCTGCTTTCTTGTTGAAAAAGTGATCACACGCTTTTCGGAATCTCTTCCAACTTCTTTCAGATTGTTTACGAGGAACAGGGCCTATTTCTTTCCACTCTTTCTGCAGCTTAATCAAAGCATCGGAAGTTGCTTTCCAGTCAGTGCTCTCCTGAAGAGTTTCAGCCCGGGTACATAATTCCGTCTTCAACAGGAGGTTATTCAGTTGTATCTCTTTATTGTCAGCATAGAAGCCTCTTTTCTTCTCGAAAAAGGCATCGCAGGCATCCCTGAATCTTTGATAAACTTTATTATTTAGTTTTTTTGGAGCAAAT
This sequence comes from Bacteroidia bacterium, assembly GCA_026391555.1. Lineage (GTDB taxonomy): Bacteria > Bacteroidota > Bacteroidia > Bacteroidales > VadinHA17 > LD21. Next base: position 18,322 of record JAPLEB010000027.1, read on the forward strand.
CCAATAGTACGCCAAATTTTCTGCAATTCAACAACTTTATCAGCTCTTTCATCAAACTCCTTGAAATTCTTCATCTCAAGTAAATTGATCGCTTCTACTTCCTCACAAAGAGCCATCTTGGCCTCAAGGTTTATCCGTTGATCATCTTTCTGCTTTTCAAAATACTCATGGTGCCTTTTGTTGATCTGGGATGTGGCTTCTTTAAATCTTTCCCATATCTCGTTTTTCGATTCCTGGGGAACAGGTCCGATCTCACGCCACTGATTATGAAAGTCCTGTAAATATCTGAAAGCATTTACCGGGTTTGGTTCAAGAAGAAGCTCTTCTGCTTTTTCACAGAGTAGAACCTTTGCTTCGAGATTCTTTTTAAGGTCCAGGTCCCGTAACTCCTTATTTATTTTAATATAATCATAGAAGATTCCCACATAATGATGGTAGTTCTCCCATAGATCCTTTAAAGATGACTGAGGAACCGCACCAGTAGTATGCCATTCATTCTGAAGCGATCTGAAGTCATGAAAAGTTTTGTTTATTGACTCCTCACGATTGACAAGATCTTTGATTTTATCGATTATATCATATTTTATTTTAAGGTTCTCATCTTTTTCTGCTTCCTGAACCTTATTATAATCCGTTTTTTTCTCTTTGTATTTTTCGAGCAGATGTTTTACATGTGCATCATCCGAATCAACCCAGGCTCTGTAATCTTCAATTTTCCCGCCACCATCAAGAAATTTGGTCTTTCTTTCATCTGCTTCAAGCTTCAATTTCTTGTAAAAGAGAACTTTAATCCGATCCACATCATCCCTGATTTCTGCAGTAAGCCGGTTTTCGATAATGAGACCCATTGTTTCAACCAGTTCATGCTTTGAATACCCGGAATAATCCACCGGAGGAAGTTCTATATCATCAAACTCATGATCATCTTCTGGTTTGGGTTCTTCTTTCTCCACCTCAAGTTCTTGCACGTTTTCCGCTTGCGTGGCATCCTTAGTTCCGGCAGCATTTTCATCAGCCCCGAATTGTTCTTCACGAACAGAGTCATCCGGATTTTTCCTGGTCATAATCAATCCTTTTATATTTCAGCTCTTTAACAGTATTCTGCACCATGCCAATCCATGGAATTTTCAGAATACGAAAATATTGAAATATTTAATAAAACTCAAAGTTTTGACATAAATAAATATGAGAATCAGATATTAAGACAACGCGAGGCGAGTATGATGATTATGAACGCTATTCAAAAAGATGATACAGGATTATCTTTTATTTTTTGAAACCATGTAACGGAACGGATTTACTATTTTTTGAATTAGCCGGATATCTTCTGTAATAATTTCTGCTGTGCCCTGCATGTTTTGTATGAAATCAAGTTTAATTCCGTACAAAGTTGAAAGACCTTCCGGAAGTTCAATTTCAATAATATATGCATCACTGGACGGAACAAGTGATTTTGATTTTACAACACCTCTTACCATTCCATATTCAAGATATGGATAACCGCTAAGTTTAATATTTACTAATTGTCCGGATTTTACTTTGCCCGATCGTTGCATCTTAAGGTTTATTCTTCCCAAAAAATTACCTGTTTCAAGAGGGATAACATTTATCACCGGTTCATCTTTTACGACAGATTGGTTTGCGCTCCAGAACCTTGTAAATGAAACTATACCCTCTACCGGAGAAATAAGGAGATAACTGTTTCCCCAGATATTTATCTGTGCCTTAAGGTTTAGGAATGATTCTCCTAAAATTGAAATAAGCTTTTCTCTTTCTTCAAGTCGTTTTATCCGGTAGTCCTGAAGAAGTTGCCGCGTTTCAGCCATCTCAATGGATTTTGAAGAATGATCAAGTCGTACCTGCTGAAGTTCAATGTTAATCCTAATAAGTGATTGGTGTGAACTCTCCAGGTCACTTTCCGGGATTACCTTACCAGCGAAAAGGGAAGAATCTCTTTTAAATTTTTTTGTTTCAAGTTTCTGGTTTTCATAATATAATTTCTCCTTTACAATTAATCTGTCTATATATTCCTGAATTCCATTTAATTCGTCAATAAGTGAAGTGATTTTACTTCCATAGAAATCATTTCTTGTATAATTGTTTAAGTCTGAAAGGTTTTTCAGGAAAGATGCATAAACCCCCTGCAGTTCACCAAGTTCTGAAAAGTCAGGTAGCAATTGAGATGAGAGCGATTCTGGTTTCTTAATGCTGTCAATTGTCTGCTTCAGCAATTCAATCTCATGCATTGAAGCAGTTGTCTCCATCACAGCAAGTAATTGTCCGGCGGTAACCTTTTCTCTCTCTTTAACATATAAATATTTAATACGCCCTGTTATTTTAGTAACAAGAGTTACAGGAGGGTTTATTGTGGTAATTTCAATCGGAGCCGGGATTATATCGGGATACCTTATTAACCAGGCAAAAAGAATAAATAGCACAAAAGCCGAGAACATAACAATGGTTCCCCATCTGAGAACTTTTCCCGGCGGGTTACCCATAATCTCCTTTACAGGGTCAGAATATAATATTTCAGGTTTTCGGACTTTCATCAAATACTCCTAATTACCCAGTTCAAGTTGATTTTTTACAAGATTAAAATAAGCTCCCCGTTTCCCGATAAGATATTCGTGGGTACCCGTTTCAATTATTCTGCCACTGTCCAGAACAACAATTTTATTAGCGTTTTTTACAGTGCTAAGGCGGTGTGCAACAACAATAACAGTCTTGCCTTCAAAGAATTCAGTAAGGTTTTCAACAATAACTTTTTCATTATTAGCGTCAAGAGAATTGGTTGCTTCATCGAAGATTATAATATCGGGGTTCTTATATATTACACGGGCAATAAGAAGCCGTTGTTTCTGCCCTTCGCTTAAACCATGCCCATTTGCTCCTATTTTGGTATTATAGCCAAGGGGAAGAGACTCGATAAATCCTTTTATGTTAGAAATTTCGACTGCTTTTATCAACCTTTCCTCAATTATTTCTTCATATCCGGGAGCAATATTGGCGGCAATTGTATCGGGGAATAAAAACCCATCCTGCATAACGGCCCCAACTTTTTTCCTCCAGACTTTAAGGCTAAGATTTGATAACCGGGTATCGCCAATAAGAATCTCTCCATTAACGGGTTGGTAAAATCCAAGGAGCATTTTAAGCAAAGTAGTCTTTCCGCTTCCGCTTGCACCGACAATCGCTGTTATTTTACTCTCTTCAATGAAAATATCCACATCTTTTAAGGCAAATGGAGAGCGTGGCCCTTCATACTGATAGGAAAGGTTATTGATATAGATATCTTTTTTATCAGGAAGCTTACTTACTTTCATTTCCGGATTCGTTTCCTCTTCATCCATGTGGTGAACTTCAGCCAGCCGGTCAAGACTCATTTTTGCATCCTGCGACATGCGGAAGAATCCAATGATCTGGCTGACAGGCACATTAAGCTGACCGATTATAAACTGTACGGCGAGCATCATACCAAGTGTCATGTTCCCTTTAAGAACCGCTGTTGCAGCAATTACCGTAATGAAAACATTGGTTATTTCGTTAATAAATGTTGCTCCGGCTGACTGATATTGAATAATACCCAACCCCTTTATCTTTAATCTAAACAATGTAGCCTGAAGTTTTTCCCAATCCCATCGCATGCTTAACTCACTTTGGGTCAATTTGATTTCCTGCATGCCATTAACAATGTTAATCAGTTTGGTGCCTGTTGCAGACATTTGCTTAAAACGCTGATGATCAAGCCGTGCCCTTGATTTCATAAACAGTGAGACCCAAATAATATATAAAGCTGAACCTGCAACGAACAACAAGAGTATTTTAATACTGAAAATAGCGAGTACAATACCAAAAACAATCAGATTAAAAAAAGAGAATAAAATATTCAGGCTGGCCGAGGTAAGAAACTCTTCAATTCTTTTGTTATCCTCAATCCTCTGAAGAATATCACCAGTCAGCTTGGTATCAAAAAAGGCAACAGGCAGAGACATTAGTTTTTGGAGGAATCCCGATATTACAGCTACATTAACCCTGGATCCGATATGAAGAAGCAGCCAGCCTCTGATAAATTCAACCGATAATCTGCCAAATACAAGTGCAAGCTGGGCAAAAAGGATCAGGTAAATAAAACCTATATCGTTATTATTCAAACCAATATCTATTATTGACTGGGTAAGGAAAGGGATGACAAGCTGGATGCAACTTCCAAGAAGCAAGCCCAGAACAAGCTGAAAAAAATATTTCCGGTAAAGACGGAAATATTTAAACAGGAATTTGAAACCACCTACCTTTTCAGGTTCATTCTCATTCTCAAAAAGTGCAGGTGTAGGTTCAATTATTAAAACAAGTCCTGCCGGTTTTCCATCGGCAATTGTAGATGCCCAGCTTTTAACAAACTCCTCGCGGTTGTATTTAACAAGCCCTACTGCAGGATCGGCAACCCAGATTTTATCATTTTTAATTTTGTAAACGACAATGAAATGTTTTTGTCGCCAGTGCACAATACAGGGCAACGGGACATTTTCATTCAGCATTTCAAAATGAATTTTTACTCCAATGGTCCTGAACCCAAGAGAATCAGCAGCTTCGGACAGCCCAAGAAACGAGACTCCTTCTCTTGTAATGTAACACTTTTTTCTGAGTGAGTCAAGTGAAAAACTCAATTTATAAAACCCTGCTACCATCTTCAGACAAGAAGGTCCGCAATCCATTGCATCAGGTTGTTTTACAAAAGGGAAAGACATTTGCAGTTATAGGAAATTTATTTTAAAGAAAGTAAAGATATTTATATTTTGATAAAGATTATCCAGTGATCCGGATAAAATCAAATCCGGCTGTGTTATTAAAACAGTTTTGGATTAGGGAAATATTATATTTGCCATTTAATTCTTCTAACCACAAGGGGTTGCTTAAAAAAATTTCAGATACAAACATAATTGAAGGTGTGCGAAAACAGGATGACAAGATCCTGAATTGGCTGTATGACAATTATTTACAATCTGTTAAAATTTATGTCCTTAAAAATAGCGGATCAGAAGAAGATGCTTCCGACGTTTTTCAGGATTCAATAATAATACTTTACAAACAGATAGCAGAAGACAAACTGAATCTGACAACTGATCTGAAGGGATATTTTTTTGGTATTGCACGCAATGTCTGGAACGCCATTCTAAGAAAAAAGCAAAGAACTACTGAATTAGAAATTGACATTTCGGATGAAGAGGAGATGGAAGAGATTAACGACCAGATTCTTGAAAGGGTTGTAAGCAGGGCATTTCAAAAACTAAAACCAGATCAGCAAACGGTTCTGAATTTATTTTCTGAAGGTCATTCTTATGAAGAAATTGCATTAATAATGAACCTTAAGAATGAGGTATACGCGAGAAGAAAAAAATACCTATGCAAAGAAGTTCTTCTGGAGTTGGTTAAGGAAGATCCCGAATATCAGGAATATTCCCGTTTCCTGAAATAAAGTACCAGAGAGGCAACTATAGCTATAACCAATATTACAGCAGCAATAGAAAGATATTTTGAGTAATACAATGGAGCATTATTGCCATAAATAACCAGTGTTGACCAAAAATACGGATGTGATCTTAACTGGTCAGCTGTTTTTAACCAGGAGATTCTTGCTTTTCTTAATGCTGCACTTTTCGAATATCCATTTATAAGATTCTTATAAAACATTTTTACAATCTCTGTCCCGGATTTGTCTTCAATCTCCCACATCGACATTATAACCGACTGACTACCTGAATAGATAAATCCTCTGGCAAGACTCAGAATCCCTTCACCGGAATATAAAAGACCTGTTCCCGTGTTGCAGGAGCTTAAAACAACCATCTTTGCTTTTAACGGTATTCCGTAAACTTCATACGTTTTGAGGTATCCGTCTTCAATAGTATCATTCTCCCGGCTGAAGATCAATGTTGAATGCATTGGATCCTTATCGTTCAGAAGAGTATGCATTGCCAGATGAATTATATCGTATTTGCCAGCTTCTGTTTTATAAACTGATTCTCTTGCTTCATTATTTTCAAAAAGGATACCACCGGTAATATCTGCAACATATTCTGCCTCTTGCCTGGCATAAGGAAGATCGGGAAGTACACCCCTTTCAGCCTGCCTGTTTATTAGTACTGATTGGATATCAATAGGTTCAGGATAATTTGGAGCAAAGGCGATTACCTTATTACCTGTACTGTAGTTTCTTTTTACTGATTCTGCCATGAATGTTGCAGAATAAGTATAAGAAATATCATAATCATCCATCAGATAAGCAAGGTTCCTGTAAAAAATATTTTCTCCTGATTCCGGAGAAGTTGGAAGTGCCTCAAATGGAAGATATGAGAGAATATTATCGGGCGAGATTAATAACTTACCGGAAATAAGATACGGTCTGACAGGATATATCAGGGTTTTATACAATTCATATCCGAATGACTGATACTTTTCGAATGATATCCTGGCATTATCTGAAGGTGAGGGCATTGATAACAAATTCCTGAACTGTTTGATATTATTATAGAATGATGAATCTACCGGAATAGCTAATAATTGCTGATGTTCCCGGTTAGCTACGAAAATATAAAGTATGGTGTCTGATACAACATAATTGACATAATTTCCATTGTGTCCGATTATTTCAGGAATATCTTTCAGTTTAGCTACCCGCGTGTTGTACTTGATCGCGTAGTAATCGGGAAATTGTTTTTCAAAAACTAAAATAAGGGAATCCCTTGTCCTTGTAGTCTCCAGAAGATTCCCGTTCCATCTGTTTATTAATAGTGTATCAGGCTCATCCTTTATTATTTCTTCAGCAATACGTGCATTAAAGAGGCTGATATCCCTCTGTAGTTTTTTTTCAAAATCTGCAATATCCGTAGGAATATGAAACTGCACTGCTTTTAGTTCCCGGGTAGAAGTAAGCAATCCGGCAACTTTGCTTTTTTCCGAATATTCAAATGCCTTATCGAGAAACTGGCGGTCAGCAGTTTTACTGTAAAGAAGATTGAAATCACGAATAGCGTTAAGATAAGAATCTCTATACTGGCCGCCCAAAACCAGCCTGCTCTCCTCTTCGCTGATATTTATTCTTAATTTTTCGAGCAGCGAAACTATTAGTTCTGATGTGTTGGAGGCAGCTTCAAGAGTTTTCTGATCAGGCGATTTTCTTTGGATATCCCATAAAATTTTATACTTGGTTTTAAGGATCTTTAAGGATTTCCTGTCGGGTTTAATAGTTTCAATACCAGGATTATCATAGGGTCCGGAACCTTGTTTCTTTCCAAAGCCTGAATAAAGCAGCGATTGTATAGTTTCAAGCGCTTTCCATGACTCCCCTGCTTCAGTCAGCGACAAAGAGTACCCTATATGTACAAGGTCTTTAAGTAGAAGATCCTGATCATTCTTGTTAAGATAACCCATGCACATTGCATAGTATTCAAGCGATTTAATATTGTCAATTTTATATTCCCGTAAATACTCAGCATAGTTATTTAGTACTTCATAATAGCTGTACGAGTCTTCTCCAAAAATAGCTTTGGCTCTGACAAGGGCTCCTTTAAGCAAAGCTTCGCCTTTTTTCCCTTTACCTGCATTACCAAGGATAATAGCATAACTATTTATGATATTATACGCTAAAGAAGAATTATTGGATATGGCCAATGCAATTCCCTTTTCATAATACTCATCTGATTTTTCAGCAAGACCCAGGGCGCCATAAGTCATTGCCAGACTATTCACAAGATTTATATAATTTATATCAGATTTAATATGGTTTAATTGGTAGATTGATTCAGTTTTGTCAAGATAGATTTTTGCTTTTGAAAAATCAGCCAGTTTATAAAAACATACTCCTAAATTATTGTATAGATTAGCCATGATTACAGGAGATACACGGTCAGGATTATTAATGGCAATTGATAATGCAATATTTGCATAATTAATAGCCTTTTCATATTCACGGAGTTCTATATGAGCCGTAATCAGACTTGAGTAAGTTCTTATCAAATCCGGGCTTGATTCGTCATTAATTTTTTTCCTCATTTCGAGAGATCTTAAAGAATAATCCTCAAGTCTTATAAAGTCTCCCAACCGACCATACAGAGCACCAAGATTATAAAGAGCATTGGCATAGCGATTATCGTATTCCTTATTTTTCTCCCTAAATGCTACCGATAACTGTAAATAATTAATGGCTTTATTCAGATTTCTTGTAATTGAGTAATAAACACCAATAAAATAATAGGATTCGGATAATGTTTTACTATCTGAAATATTACTGTTATGGATTTTTTGAATTATGCTGTCAACAATGATCAGGCTTCTGTCGAGATATCCTTTAGTCAGTAGAGTCTGCAGAGATATATTAAGCTGCCTGATTTCTTCTTCTATAATGCCATTATCTTTTTGAAATGT
>JAPLEB010000046.1 GCA_026391555.1 Bacteroidia bacterium
CTGCTTACATGTGTATATATCTCGGTGGTCCTGCTGCTCTTGTGTCCCAGTAATTCCTGAATATACCTTATATCCAACCCTCCTTCATGCAAATGCGTGGCGTAACTGTGCCTCAGACTATGAACTCCTACATCTTTCTTCTTTACAATTACTTCAACTCCCCTTGAATAAAAATAATCCGATAACGAGTCAACTGCCAGTTGAGTTATTGCCTGTAAACACAAAAGCCATCTCTTAGTAATCAAAGAGTTGGCTTTTTTAATGTACCCGGAGCCGGGATCGAACCGGCACAGCATTGCTGCCACTGGTGTTTGAGACCAGCGCGTCTACCAATTCCGCCATCCGGGCTTCTCAAGACAGGACTGCGAAAATAGAAAAAACTTTTGTCTTTTTACTTTTGTCTTTTGTCTTAAATCCTTAAAACCCACCCCTAGCCCCCCGCCGAAGCGGGGCAGGCTCTCCTGGGAGGGGAACTCTTAAGAAGCATCTCCCTTATCGCAATTTCAATCCCCTCAGCATCAAACCCGCACTCCCTCTGCAGCTCGTCCTGAGTTCCATGCTCAACAAAATAGTCGGGAATACCGAGCCGCCTGACTTCGGAGTTGTAGCCGTTGTCGGCCATGAATTCTATTATTGCACTTCCAAATCCTCCTTTAAGAATTCCGTCTTCAACAGTAATTATATGGGTGAAATTTTTAAAAACGGTATGAAGTACATTCTTGTCAAGAGGAGCTACAAACCTCATGTCAAAGTGGGCAATTGATATGTTCTCTTTTGCAATTTTTTTGACAATTGAAGCTACAACATTGCCAGGGTGCCCTATAGTTAAAATTGCCAGTTCATTTCCTTCGCTTATCTGTCGGGCTTTTCCGATCTCTATCTCCTGGAATGGCTTTTCCCAGTCGGTATACATGCCACGTCCACGCGGATAACGGATTGAGAATGGAAAACTGTTTTTCTCAAGCTGAGCTGTATACATCAGGTTCCTCAGTTCAATCTCATCCATCGGAGCAGTTACAATCATATTGGGAATGCTGCGCATAAACGCCATATCGAAAAATCCATGATGTGTTGCACCATCGGCGCCGACAAGGCCGCCTCTGTCAACACACAGCACTACATGAAGATTTTGCAGGGCTACATCGTGTATTATCTGGTCGTATGCCCTCTGGATAAATGATGAATAGATATTACAATATGGGATCATACCCTGAGTGGCAAGCCCCGCAGAGAATGTAACTGCATGCTGTTCCGCAATTCCTACATCGAATGTTCTTTCCGGCATCTCCTTCATCATAATGCTTAAGGAGCTACCGGTCGGCATGGCCGGCGTGATACCGGTTATCTTATCGTTCAACTTTGCAAGCTCAAGAATTGTTCTTCCGAAAACCTCCTGGTAAGTAAGCGGGGTATCGCTATTTGAAGCATGGATTATCTCTCCGGTTTCCTTGTCGAACTTGCCCGGAGCATGGAATGTAGTCTGGTTTTCTTCGGCCTGCTTAAAACCTTTACCTTTAACAGTAACGCAATGAAGAAGTTTTGGCCCGGGGATATTCTTCAGGTCTTCAAGTACTTTTGTCAGATGCAGCAGATCGTGCCCATCGATAGGCCCGAAATACCTGAAATTCAACCCTTCAAAAAGATTGCTTCTGTCGAGGATGGTGCTTTTGAATCCAGCTTCAAGCTGGGCAGCCAGTGTCCGTGCATTTGGTCCGAGTTTCCCGAATGCTCCCAGCATATTCCACATCCTGTCCTTGAACTTGTTATACGTTTTACTGGTTGTAATGTCGAGGAGATATTCCTTGAGAGCGCCGACATTGGCATCGATTGCCATATTGTTATCATTAAGTATCACAAGGATATCTGACTTTCCTATACCTGCATTATTGAGACCTTCGAAAGCCTCACCTGCCGTCATAGCACCATCGCCGATAACGGCGACAACATGCCTGGTTTCTCCTTTAAGCCGGGCAGCACGAGCCATACCAAGGGCTGCTGAAATGGATGTGGATGAATGACCGGTTCCAAATGCGTCATACACACTCTCAGCCATTTTGGGAAAGCCGCTTATCCCCTTATATTTTCTGTTCGTGGAGAAATTATCCCGCCTTCCTGTAAGAATTTTGTGCCCGTAAGCCTGGTGCCCCACATCCCAGATGATCTTATCGTAAGGTGTATTAAACACATAGTGAAGAGCTACAGTTAATTCAACAACACCAAGGCTGGCTCCGAAATGCCCCGGGTTGTTGCAGACAACATCTATAATGAACTGACGGAGTTCCGAACTCACCTGCATAAGGTCGGACGGATCGAGTTTCCTGAGATCTTCAGGAGTTGATATTTTAAAGAGTAAATTCTCTTCCTTGTTCATTAGGGGATGATTAAAAAATATATCAGGCAAATATAACAATTATTATTCCCGGGTGTTTGCTTAAGCATCCGGGGGATTTTCTTATTTTTGTTTCGAAATTTACCGTTCAGATAACAATTTTTGAGCAGATTGGTTGTTATATTATTAATTAATTCGAAATCATGAATAAGTCAATTTTTTTCGTACTGGGTTCTATCGTCTTGGTAATATCTTCTGTATCATGTGTCTCAGGCAAAAAGTTCAGTAGTTTACAGGATACAAGCAAGCAATTTATGAATGAAAGGGATGCTTTCAAGGCGGACAACATCGGATTGGAGATGAAAAACAGGGAGCTTGAGGCAAAGCTTGCCACGCTTGAAAAGGAAACAGCTACTGTAAAGCAGGATATTATAACTGCGCTAAGCGCCCGCGACAAAGCCGTTGAAGATTTTAATAAAATTTCAGCTAAATACAACGAATTACTAAATGCCCAGGAAGGTCTGATTAAGGGAAATGTTAAGGAGACTCAAAAGTTGATTACAGAATTGCAGGCAGCACAGGAAAACCTTCAGAAGAAGGAGGATCTTCTGCGTCAGCTTGAACAGACGCTCGATTCTAAAAAGGCTTCGCTTGATGAGCTTACCTTTGAACTTGAAAAAAGGAACGCAAGAATGGTTGAGCTTGAAAACATACTTGATGCACAGAAAAAAATTGTCCAGGATCTTAAGAATAAAGTATCTGAAGCTCTTCTCGGATTTGAAAATAATGGACTTACGATCACCATGAAGAATAGTAAGGTATATGTCTCTCTTGATGAGAAACTACTGTTTAAATCGGCCAGCTGGGATATTGATGCCAACGGAAAAAATGCCTTAAAAAAGCTGGCAGGGGTGTTGGAGAAAAATCCGGATATTCAAATTACGATCGAGGGGCATACAGACAATGTTCCATATAACCCCGGGAGTGGCCAGTTGAAGGACAACTGGGATTTGAGTGTCAAAAGAGCCACAACAGTTGTGCGGGTGCTGCTTGAGGGATCAAAGATTGATGCCAGGCGGTTAACTGCATCAGGAAGAAGTGAGTATTTACCTATTGATGACGGTAGTACTCCGGATGCACGTCAGAAGAACAGAAGAACTGAGATCATTCTTACACCGGATCTGACGGAGTTGTATAAGCTTATAGATAAATATTAGGGTGTCTTTTCAGAGAATTCCTGCAACCTCATATTCATATTCTTAAGAGCCTGGAGCAGATTATCTTCAGGCCGGAGGAAATCCTGATTTCCCCAGAACAGAGGGTCATAACTGTTTATAGTCTTTGAGAATATTGAATGAACAGGGGCAAGTTCTTCCTTTTCAAACCTTGTTACATTTTTTAACTCAATTTCAGTAATAGCCAGCTCAAAGAAAACACTGAATTGGGTATTAAAAAGTTTTTTCTTCTGATTTGAAGAAAATACCAGGTCACCCCTGACATGGCTTAAAAAATATCTGTCATTCATTTTCCGGTAACTTACAGAATACTTTACTGATACAGGCCATGTATTAAATCCACGGGAGGAATTTGAAACAAAAGAATCTTTCATTTTATGTATTAATGACTGGTTGAGTTCAAATTCAGCATGAAGGATACCATAGTCAGCAGTATTGATATATATTGTTCCTTTATATAGTGGCATATCAACATCTTCACGCTGCTCAAACTCAATTGCATAGGCTGCCTCATCATCGTAGGTGACTATATCTGTCATCCTGTAACTGTAGTCAGTCATGCTTTCACTTGTGAGAAAATCAAAAATGTTTTTTGCCCCGTCAAGTTCAAGGCATGTGCTTAATCCGGCTTTAAGTCTGACAGCCAGTGTATCGCTGAGGTCAGTATTTTCAATTTTCCTGCTTTTATATACTTTAATCTGATCACTTAAAAGAGTACCCGAATATGCGCTTTTGTATACCTGTAATATTGCTTCAGAATAGGTCTGAAGTTCATGTTTTTTCAAAACGCCTTCCCTGTAAAAACCTGTCAATAAAGCAGGTGTTCTACCATAATTGTGAGGTATTGCCAACCTTGCTTTGGAAATGAGCTCCTGAGGTATCTGATTTCTGATTATGATCTCAGGGATGGAAATAAATTCTCTCTTCATCGAAATTGTGAAGTTATTGCCAAGGGCTTGCTTAACAGGCATTTCTCTGCCGAAATATCCGAGATATGAAACGGAAAGAGTGTCATTTACGAGATGGGGTGTGATTTTTAGTCCGAATTCACCGTTATTATTCGATACAGTCCCTCTTCCTGTATTCTTTAATCCTATTGTTGCAAAAGGCAAAGGCTCGAGTGTCTCATCATCAACAATTACCCCGGTAATATAATTTACTTCCCCCGCGGATAATGAATCCACCGGTTGTGAAGGGGGCTTCTCTGCACGTGAAATAATGATATACTTATTGATTACTGAAAAAACAAGGGAGTCATTCCCAAGGATGCTATCCAGAACGACAGCAAGCTTTGTATCCCTGAAAGTCATCTCTGTCTTTTTCTCAGCATCAATAATGCGGCTGTCATAAGTAAAATTATAACCGGTTTGCCTGGTTATAATGTCAAGTGCATTTCCTGTTTTTACTATACCCGTCCTGAAGGTAAAAGTTGAGTCAAGAATACTTCGCTGGCAATCTGTTCTCTGCGGCAGGATCAGTAAAAACAACAATGCAATGGCCGGGTATCTTTTAAATATAAAGCCATTGATCGGTAACATTTTTCAGCGTGTGAGCTATTTTTTTGCCAGATGGTAAACACTGCCATCTTTTGTATAACTAAGGTTAAAGCTAACACAAATTAAACGAATTATTGTTTCCTGAGATTGATTATCAATCGAAGATGTCCATGTATTTTCAAGTATAATGGGATCGTCGGCTACAATATCCATATTGTAAACTTTTTTAACTTCGTTGAATACAACACCAAGTTTTTGTCCGTTATAAACAAGCAGGCCTGTATTCCACGCAAGGTAGTTTGGATTCTTATTAATCGTTTTTCCGGATATTTTCAAATCCATTGTGCCTACAAACCCGGGGTTAAGGAGCATGGATTGTGATCCTGAATTATCGGAAAGCATCACTTCCCCTGTTTTTACATATACCTCAACTGCTGATTCATAATTTTTAGTAATGACATTGAATGATGTCCCCACTACTTTTACCCTCGCATTTCCGGCATCTACAATAAATGGTTTAGAAGCATCGGCTGTAACTTCGAAGAAAGCTTCTCCTGTAAGTTTTACATCCCTGCTGTGTTTCCCGAAATTTGCATGGTAGCTGAATTCAGAATTGCGGTTAAGAAATATTTTACTTCCATCGGGAAGTGCAACCTGAAGATTCTTCTGATCATTACCGGCAGTCACAGTGATTTTTTTGCTGAAGGTAACGGTGTTATTCAGGTAAACAACTGTTAGCCCGAGACTTAATATAATAAGAGCCACTGCTGCAACTCTCATAAAAGTATTTCTCACGGGTGGACTATTGCTTGTTTTGAGTCCATTTTCATTAAGCCTTGCATAAACATTATTCCAGGCCTGGTCAACATTTATTTTCTTTTCACTACTCATATTACTTAACTCTTTCCATTGTTTCCCGGTATTATAAATGTCTTCAGACATAAACCGGTTGAGGAGATCAGTCGGTTCACTCTTTTCGTCTGAAAGGAGTGATGCAAGTTCCTTCCACTCCTTATCAGTAAAACTCTCTATCTTCTTCATCTCTTTCATTGTTCTGTTAATTCTTTCCGGAATTCTTTAAGTGCCCGTCCCATGTTCGATTCAACTGTTTTTACCGAGACAGATAATTTTTCGGCAATCTCGGCATATTTCAGTCCTTCAAACCTGCTCATGTAAAAAATCTTCCCGCATCTTTCAGGTAGTTTTTCCAGTATCCTGGTTATTTTTGCCTGCAGCTCCTTGTAATGGAGGATGTCTGACGGGTTTTCCTGACTTTCTGATTGCCGGTATGACATCTCTTCTGCATGCCGCTCAACAACCCTGTTATGTTCGATATGATGCAGGCATCTGTTGTGGACCGACCTGAAGAGATAACCATTTAAAGAACTTTCAATTTTTATTTTTTCCTTGTCCTGCCAGAGTCTGAAAAACAGATCCTGTACAATTTCTTCAGCAGTATCATGATCTTTTATCAGAGTCTTCGCATATCGTACCAGGGAAACATAGGAGGATCTGAAAAGCAACTCAAACTGACCAACATCACCTTGTCTTATCCTCGCTATTATCTCAGTATCCCTGATCATTGATCAAATCTTTTTATTTTTCCTGTTCCCTATCGCTAAACTTAAGCTTTCTGTTAAGTCTGCGAATTGCTGATTCGATACTCTGGTCGGGTTCAATTACATTATAATCTCCCCAGAATTCCGAATCAGTAAACGCACTGACTTTTTCAGAAAACACATCCGTGTACCTAATCTTATCTTTCCCTGCAAATTTAATAACTTCCTGGTCAGTACGGTCAGTTACTGCTATTTCTGACATGGTAGTATAATAAGTGTTGAAGAGTTTTTTCTTCCAGTCGACCTTAAATCTGACTTCAGCTCTTGAGTAGGCAAAATGCCATTTGCCATCCTGTTCGCGGTATTTGGTTCTGTATGTTGCAACTTCCGGGGTTACTTTCATCCCAAGCGGTTTTTTCCTGATAAAGATTGACGATACTGCTTCTTTGTCCGACAGGTTGAATCCGAACTCCACTTCAGTAATGGCATAAGAATCCATTTCAATATATAAACTGCCCATAAACAATGGCATGTCTACCGATGGTTTTTGAATGAAGTCAACTACATAATGAGGTTTGTTATCGATTTCAATAACACTTGTCAGAGAATAGTTATAATATTGCATTGCTTCTTTAGTCAGAACGGATTCAGAGTTTTTAGCAATATCAAGTTGCATAACGCTGACCGGGCCGCCCTGAAGCTTAAATAATACTGTATCCATTTTCTCGACATCAGCGCTTTTTCTTCCTTTATATATCCTGGCGCCGTCAAAGCGAAGATCATTGTTATATGGCGCTTTAAAAATCTCAACAACAGCTTCTCCTATCGATACATAGGTGCGGTTTTTTCTGATAGTCTCCCTGTAGAATGCTGTCATAAGGTTTGGTACCGGCTCATAATTTTTACCTATACTGGCGATTGCTTTTTCGACGATATCAACGGGATCCAAAGGTTTTACAATAATCTCTTTGATAGGAATGGGCGCTGATTCCATAGATATAACATTTTTGTAACCATTATCCCTCATGTCGCTTATCAGGATGGTCTTATTTTTAAATCCTAAAAAAGTGACTTCAAGATTTTTTGAAGTTATAGGTTCCCCAATTTTAAGAGTGAATTCTCCATCTATGTTTGTTACAATTGCAATATTGGATTCCTTTACGGCAACTGTTGCGAACACCAGTGGAGTACCTCTTTCAGCATCAACGACCTTTCCTTTAATTGTGATGTAATTCTGCTGATCGTTTTTTACCCTGCTGAAAAAATTCCGGGCAGATGCAGTCTGGGCAGTGAAGGCCAGCAGAAGAACTGCCGTAATAAGCGAAATGTGTTTAAACGTTTTCATGGCGTTAATTTATTAAGTTAAAATTATCTTTCATTTATTTATCGGATACTATTTTATTTTCATTTCAACACTATGACCTTTAAGATGATATTTTACCCTATTATTAAAGTGATATTTTTTCTTATCTTACTTCATTATTTTATTTATCAATGATCGAAAGGTTTATTAAACCTGCAAATGTTATTTTAGCCGGATATTCATATCTGAAAAGCTCAATTTCCGGGAAGGTAACGGTTAATGGCATGCCTGTCTCAATTAGTGCAGAGCTAACAAATAATTGTAATCTTCACTGTCCTGAGTGTTCATCAGGATCGGGCCAGATGCAAAGAGATCGTGGATTTATGGATATTGAGCTTTTTAATATGGTTATGAAGGGAATCGGTACATACCTTTATAATGTTAATCTCTATTTTCAGGGTGAGCCGATGTTACATCCTCTGTTTTTCTCGTTTGTCAGAAATAGCAGAAATACACATACAGTTGTTTCTACAAACGGTCATTTTTTATCTGAGGAGAACTCGGAAAAACTTGTGAAATCCGGATTGAGTAAACTGATTATATCTCTTGACGGTATCGATCAGGATACCTATTCTGCTTACAGGATAAATGGAAGTGTAAATACTGTTCTTGATGGAATAAGGAATGTTGCTGATGCAAAAATGAGGTATAATTCACCTCTGAAAATTGAGATACAATTTCTTGTGAACAGGCTTAATGAGAATCAGATTCCTCAGATCAGGCAGATGGCAGCAAGGGTAAAGGCTTCACTGAGTTTGAAATCTATGCAGGTCATTAATAAAGAAGACATTGGATCATGGTTGCCATTAAACGGCAGATTCAGAAGATACAAAATGAAGAATAGGGAATATATTATAAAAAATTCCCTGCCAAACAGGTGTGCAAGGCTTTGGTTTAATCCGGTAATAACGTGGGATGGTAAAGTAATTCCCTGCTGTTTCGATAAAAACGCGGAATATGCAATGGGAGATCTTAACCACGATTCATTCAGGGAGATATGGGATGGCCCTAAATACAGGATTTTCAGGAAAAGCGTTCTGTCGGGTCGCCAAATGATAGAGATATGCAGAAATTGTACCTCAGGGCTCAGAGGTGTTATATATTGATAATTTTTTTACACCGTCATAACATCCTTTTCTTTCAATGCCATTATTTTATCGATTTTCCCGTTGTGCGAGTGGGTCATCTCCTGTACTATTTCAACAGCCTCTTTTTCGAGGTCTTCGGGCAGGCCGTCTTTAAGTAATTGCTTCAACTCATCGTTAGCCCATTTACGCGCATTCCGGATGCTTATCCTGGCTGTCTCGCCTTCGTTCCGTACCTGTTTAACAAGCTGATGTCGTCTCTCTTCTGTCAGAGGCGGAATATTTATACGGATTACCTCACCATTATTTACAGGTGTAAGTCCGATATTTGCAGCCATAATGGCTTTTTCAATTGTCCCTAACATATTTTTTTCCCAGGGTTGTATCAGAATTGTTTTGGGATCGGGAGTGTTAATATTTGAAACCTGAGTTAATATTGAGTTAACTCCGTAATAGTCGACTGTGATACCATCGAGAAGTGCGGGATTAGATCTTCCGGCTCGAAGTCTGGCAAGTTCATGTTCGAGATGTTCAAGGGCTTTCCCCATTCTTTCCCTGGTCTCTTCTGTTATCAGTTCAATTTCTTCGTTCATGTTATGCAGGTTAGATAATTTTAACTTTCAACTATATCCCCGTTTTTTGTTTTATCTTGATTTTTATTACAGGTAGAACAAAATTAGTAAAATAGCCGGAAAAGCAATAATTTTTTCAATTGCTGACAATAGTCCCGATTCTGTCCCCATCAACCAACTTATTCAAATTTCCGGATTTATTCATGTCAAATACTATAACAGGCATATTGTTTTCCCTGCATATAGTAAAAGCAGTGGAATCCATAACTTTCAATCTCCTGTTAATGACCTCCGCGAAAGATATTTTGTCAAATTTTTCAGCTTTGGGATCTTTTTCCGGATCTGAAGTATACACACCATCAACCCTTGTACCTTTCAAGAGGACATCTGCTCCAATCTCCACTGCTCTGAGGGCAGCCGCGGTGTCAGTTGTAAAGAACGGATTCCCTGTCCCTCCGGAAAGTATACATACAGTTCTGTTTTTCATGACTTCCAATACTCTGTCCCTGTTATAAAATTCTCCAACAGGCTCCATCCTTATAGAAGTGAAAACCTTTGCTTTCCCTCCTATCCTGGAAATTGCACTCTCCAGAGCCAGGCTGTTAATTATTGTTGCCAACATTCCCATCTGGTCGCCTTTTACCCTGTCAAATCCTGATTCTGTACCACTCAGACCACGGAATATGTTGCCGCCCCCGATTACTATTGCTACCTCGCAACCCTTTTCCACCACCTTAATAACCTGATTTGCATATTCTTCCAGAACAGAATCGCTGATCCCGTGGTTCCCTTTTCCTGAAAGTGCCTCCCCGCTTAGTTTGAGTAGAATCCTTGAATATTGCATAATATTAATAGGTTAAGGTAAAATACATTTATCTGTTTTCCGCTCTCTTATAATTTAAGGCGGAAATCAGCGCAACGAATTTAATAAAACAGATGGGAAAAAGAGAAGATAATTTAATAAAAGTGGCGCCGAAAAGCGCCACCTGAATATTGAAATATGAACCTGCTTATTACAGATTAAGTGAAAAACGTTTGAATTCGGTTACTGTAAGCTCTTTGTTGACAGATTGCAGATACTGTCTTATGGTAATCTTGTTATCTTTTACAAAATCCTGGTTAAGCAAGGTGTTCTCTCTGAAGAATTTGGCGAGTTTGCCCTGTGCAATTTTCTCAAGCATCTCCTCCGGTTTCCCGTCACGTCTTGCTTGTTCTTTCCCGATCTCAATCTCCTGGGTAATAACAGTTTCAGAAACAAAATCCTTATCTACTGCCACCGGGTTCATTGCAGCGATTTGCATGGCAATATCTTTATAAACCTGTACATCAGCTCCTGATTTTGTAAAGCCAACCAATGTGGCAAGTCTGTTACCAGGGTGAATATATGCCTGAACGTGAGCAGCTTCGATTTTCCCGAAATATGAAAGATCAAGTTTCTCGCCAATAATTCCAACATATTCAATTACTTTATCACCAACTTTCCCGCCATCCATAAGAAGTGATTTAAGTTCTTCAAGATTTGCAGGGTTATTTGCAAGAGCAACATCAAGTATTTTGTTTGCAAGAGCAAGGAAGTCGGCATTTTTTGCAACAAAGTCAGTTTCGCTGTTCAGAACAATCATTGCTCCGGTCTTTCCATTGGAAGAAACTTTTGATAAAACAACTCCTTCTGAAGCCTCTTTATCGGCACGTTTGTTAGCAACAGCCTGTCCCTTTTTACGGATTATCTCAATTGCTTTTTCAAAGTTGCCTTCGGATTCTTCGAGAGCCTTCTTACAGTCCATCATTCCGGCTAAAGTAACTCTTCTTAATTTGGCAACATCAGCAGCACTTATAGCAGCCATAGTATTTTCTTTACAGGTAATAAATAATAATTTCTATAATTCTTCTTCAGTTTCGTCAATTACTTTGACAACATCATCATCTTCCTCAACTTCCTCTTCTTCGTTTTCTTCAACGATAGCTTCAATTATAGCGGCAGGAATATCTTTTGTTTCAAGCTCTTTTCTTAAAATTTTCTTATCTTTTTGCTGAGGTTCTTTGTCTTTCTCAATTCTTCTTTCATTAAGACCTTCCTCAATAGCCTGGCACAGAATTCCAATTATTAATGAAATCGACTTTGAAGCATCATCATTTGCAGGAATCGGGAATTCAATGTCAGAAGGATCAGAATTGGTATCAACCATAGCAAAGACAGGGATTCCGAGTCTTTTTGCTTCTCTGACAGCAATATGTTCTTTACAAACATCAACAATAAACAGGGCTGAAGGGAGTCTTGTAAGATCTATAATACTTCCTAAAGTTTTTTCAAGCTTGGCTCTTTGCCTTGTAACCTGTAGTCTTTCGCGTTTTGAGAGGTTCATAAAAGTTCCGTCAGTAGCCATCTTGTCGATGGATGACATTTTCTTAACAGCCTTACGGATGGTCGGGAAGTTTGTAAGCATCCCCCCTGGCCAACGTTCTGTAACATAAGGCATATTAACCGCTTTAACTTTTTCGGAGACAATCTCTTTTGCCTGTTTTTTGGTTGCAACAAATAGTATTTTCTTTCCCGATTTGGCAATATGTTTTAATGCTGAAGCAGCCTCATCGAGTTTTACGATTGTCTTTTCAAGGTCAATGATATGAATGCCATTACGCTCCATAAAAATATAGGGAGCCATAGCGGGATTCCACTTTCTTTTAAGGTGTCCGAAATGCACACCGGCATCAAGTAATTCTTTGAAATTTGTTCTGGGCATTTATTTTGGTTTTAAGTTTACATTCTTTCAATCAATTGCAAAGTAGCTCCTGATAAGGAAGTCTTTGCAATTTTGATACTAAACTTGCATCTATAACGACTGACTTATTAATTTCTAACGTTTACTGAACTGGAATCTCTTACGGGCTTTTGGCTGGCCGGGTTTCTTCCTTTCAACCTCACGCGGATCGCGTGTGAGAAATCCCTCTGCTTTAAGCGCCGGTTTACATTCAGCATCAATCATGACAAGGGCTCTTGTGATACCAAGACGAAGAGCTTCAGCCTGTCCTTTTACTCCACCGCCATCAAGATTGACGTTGATATCATATTTATCTGTAGCATTCAAAAGAACCAGAGGCTGGGTCACAACATACTGAAGTGTCTCAGCTCCGAAATATTCTTTATAATCCCTGCCGTTAATTGTAATTTTTCCTTTGCCATCGCTTAAATATACACGGGCTACAGCTGCTTTCCTTCTTCCAAGAGCATTGATTGGTTCCATATCTGTTGCTTAAATTTTTTATAGTTCAATTTGTTTTGGTTTCTGTGCTTCATGAGGATGTGCTGCCCCTGTATAAACGTGCATATTTTTATAGAGCGCACTCCCAAGCCGGTTCTTCGGCAGCATGCCCTTAACAGCTTTCTCAACCAATCCTGTTGGATTCTTTTTCAATAATGCCTCAGCAGTTGTAAACCTTTGACCTCCGGGAAAACCTGTATGCCTGACGTATAATTTATCTGACATTTTTTCACCTGTCAAAGCGATTTTTTCAGCATTGATAACTATAACATTATCACCACAATCCACGTGAGGTGTAAAGTTGGTCTTGTGCTTACCTCTGAGCATCGAGGCCACCACCGATGCAAGTCTTCCAAGAATCTTGCCTTCAGCATCAATAATTACCCACTCCTTGTTTACAGTAGCCTTATTTGCTGATACTGTTTTATAGCTTAAGGTGTTCACTTGTTCTTATTTTTTAATTTATAGACTTCTATTTAATGTAATTGCCTCATATTTTGGGTCTGCAAAAATACAATATATTTCCTAAAAAAAAGAATATTGGCAGAATTTATTTATGTTAAGTAAAACTATCCTGTTTTTATATCCTGTTATCGTGAAAAAAATTATTATTTATTTCTACCTTAACAGATTAGAAAGATACTTGAAAAATCAGATTTAATCCTAATCTGTTAAAGTAGAATTATATGGTCCCCGGGAAAAGGTTATCAAGAGAATTTTTTATACGTGATGCACTTGATGTTGCCCCGGGAATGATAGGCAAAAACATGATCATCAGGTTAGCCGATGGGACATCTGCCGGATTCATGGTTACCGAGGTTGAGGCCTACCGGGGTGCAGAAGATAAAGCATGCCATGCCTGCAGGGGAAGAACCTCCCGGACTGAAATTATGTTCCATGAAGGAGGACATTTATATATTTATCTGATTTATGGAATGTATTGGATGCTGAATATTGTTACAGGGCAGGAAAATTGCCCTCAAGCTGTGCTTATAAGAGGAGTGGAAAATTTTCCGGGTCCGGGAAGATTAACGAAATCACTTGGAATAGACAAGTCATTCTATGGGGAAGATATTGTGACCTCTGAAAGATTATGGTTTGAAGATTCCGGAGTTTCCACGGTTTTTAATACCGGTATGAGGATTGGAATAGACTATGCCGGTGATTATTGGAAAACAAGACCCTGGAGATACTACATTTAGAACCTTTAATTAAGAAGGAAACTCAGGGCTTAAATGTTGCCAGTTTAAAAAGCTTGTCGAAATTAAGGTGAAGTGCAATTGCACTATCCATCCTTTTTAAGCAGACATCATAATATGTTTCCAGCCCCAGAAACAGTTCAAGATAACTTTCAGGCAAAAGGGTAAGATAGACGAAATTTGTAATTATTCTCCGTTCATGAACCACATAATCTGCCCGTAAATCAATAACACTACCGTAAATTGAGTTCCCATTCGGGGCAAAGAAATTATGTGCTTTCCAGTAAGCGGCGCCTATGTACAATGCTTTATATGTGTAATGGAACCTTAGCCACGATGCATTTCCATTCGTTATTGCCAGCGGATGGGTTGTGGGAAAAACATTATTGATAAACTGAAGATATTCAATACCTGCCTGTCCATATCTTTTCTGTGCAAGATCGATGTTTATCCTCAGACCGGTTGCAAGATTAAAGCAGGTCTCAACATTTTCCGGATAATCGCTTATTTGTCCGCCAAAGTGTTTAAACTGAACCTGCACAGGAACTTCAATCCGGAGAAAATCTGCAATAGGGGAAGATGTATATTTGAATGATTCTCCGAAAGTGAATACTTCGTGTGTTGAATCGCCTTTTAAAATAAAATTCTCCCAGTTTAACCATGTGTCGCTGAAAAGATGATCATTTGAACTTGATAGTTGAAAACCATCTTCAGCATAAGCGCTGTATAGTCTCTCTCTATCAAAATGAGGATCAAAAAGTCTGTGCTTGTCACAACCTGAAAGTGAACCGATAGTCAGAGAGGTCTTTTCTGATAAATTCAGGGTTGCGGAGAATACAGGTCTGACTTGTGAAAACTTCTTTGTTCCGGAATATTTCAGAAGATGAATCCCGGCACGGAGCGTGACCTTTCCTGAGGGTGCATATATCAATTCGGGTTGAAAAAAATATCCCAGGATGGTGTACCCCTCAATCCAGACAGATTTGTCAATGAAACCAGGGATACTTGACATTAAAATAAACTTAGATGCACTAATGGGATTAGAATATTCATTATCCTTAACGAAGTTTATGTTTTTTATCCTCAAAGACAGTTCTCCGGGCTGAGTTCCGGTCTCTTTGTTGTCTTGTCCGTATATGTTCCGGCCGGTAACTAAAAGTGTAAAAAACGCGATTGCCAGATATCTCATTATAATGAAGGTTTTGAACAAAAATAGTAATTTTCTTTCAAGTTAAAATGATGTTAAAATAGAATTGTAAATGAGGGCATATAATTTTTTTTACGTTCTTTGTTCTCTATATAAATCAAATACAATTCGTTTATGGATTCAACATGGGGCAATTACCGCCGATGGAATAATCTTACCGGATGGTTTCTTTTTGTTTTTTCAGCAATAGTCTACCTGTTAACTCTCGAGCCAACTGTAAGCTTCTGGGATTGTGGTGAATTCATTCTTTCAGCCTATAAGCTTCAGGTAGGGCATCCTCCCGGAGCTCCTTTGTTTTTAATGATTGGAAGAATTGCCACACTTTTTGCCGGAGGCGACACTTCGAAAGCCGCATTGATGGTAAATATCCTGTCAGCCCTATGCAGCGCATTTGCTATTATGTTCCTTTTCTGGACAATTACCCATCTTGTTCGTAAGGTATTTGTTAATGGTAAAGCTCTTGAATCAAAACATGTTCCTGCAATCATCGGAAGTGGAGTATTGGGGGCACTGGCATATACATTTTCAGATACTTTCTGGTTTTCGGCTGTTGAGGGTGAGTTATATGCTGTCTCTTCACTTGTTACTGCGCTCGTTTTCTGGGGCATGCTTAAATGGGAAGAAGAAGCAGATCAAAGCTATTCAGGCAGATGGATAATCCTTATAGCCTATATAATGGGCCTTGGTCTTGGCATTCATCGTCTGAATCTTCTGGTGATCCCGGTTCTTGTTTTTGTGTTCTATTTTAAAAAATATGAAGTCACAACCAAGGGGGTGATTAAAACACTTTTTCTTGCAGTACTCCTGGTCTGGCTGATGGTCTTTGTTTTAATGCCGGGAGTACCAAAAGTTGCCGGATGGTTTGAGTTGCTCTTTGTTAATATTCTCGGATTACCTTATAACAGCGGACTTCTGTTCTATATTGTAATTCTTTTTGGCGCCCTGGCCCTTGGAATACATTACTCTTTAAAGCAAAAGAGGGTAATCCTTAATTTCATGCTGACAGCTTTAACTGTGGTTATGATTGGCTATTCATCTTATGCAATGATTATGATACGATCGTCTGCCCGGCCGCCTATGAACCAGAATAATCCGTCGGATGTTTTTTCACTTTCCTACTATATTAATATGAAGCAGTATGGCAGTTCCCCCAAATTTTTTGGGAACTATTACAGTGCACCGGTTGTTGATGTAAAGAAAGTTGTTGCCGGTTATAATAAGGCAGATGGTAAGTATAAGCCATATTACCGTTCTGAATATGAGTATAGTAAACAGTTTGAAACATTTTTTCCACGTATGTACAGCGCCGATCCCGACCATGAAAGCGCCTACAAATACTGGGGAAAGGTAGTTGGTAGAAAGTTCACAGTTGGTTCAGGTAAAGAGACTATTGTTTGTCCTACTTTTGGTGAAAACCTCCGTTACTTTTTCCATTATCAGGTTGGATTTATGTACCTGAGATATTTCATGTGGAATTTTGCAGGCAGACAGAACGATATCCAGGGAAATGGAAATTCCATTGATGGTAACTGGATTAGCGGAATAAAATTTATTGATGAAGCTCGTCTCGGCAACCTCGATATACTTCCTGAAGATTTGAAAACGAACCCGGGTAACAATAAATATTATTTTCTTCCACTCCTGATTGGCCTTGGAGGAATGTTCTGGCAATACAAGAAAAACAGGAACGGCTTCTGGCTTGTTATGGCATTTTTTATAATGACGGGAGTTGCTATTATTTTCTATCTGAATCAGTATCCGAATCAGCCCAGGGAAAGGGATTACGCTTATGCAGGATCATTTTATGCATTTGCAATATGGATAGGAATAGGCTTTATGTTTGTTTATGAAAAACTTCAGAAGTTTCTTGGAGATAAAGGATCAGCCGCTGTTACATTAGTAGCCCTTCTGGCTGCAGCTCCGGTTCTTATGGCTGCACAGAACTGGGATGACCATAACCGTTCTGACCGGTACACTGCAAGGGATATCGGAGCGAATTATCTTAAATCATGTGCCCCAAATAGTATCTTATTTACTTATGGTGATAACGATTCATTTCCTGTTTGGTATGTTCAGGATGTGGAAGAGGTGAGAACCGATGTCCGGGTTGCTAACCTGAGTTATATCCAGGCAGGATGGTATATCGAAATGATGAGGCAGAAGGCTTTTGAATCGGATCCGCTACCGCTTACGCTGGGGACTGAAAAGTACATTGAAGGTGTAAGAGAACAACTACCGGTCAATAACAGGGTGGACAAACCCGTTGATCTTAAAGAGGTTGTCCAGTTTGCAGGTTTTGAAGATAAGAAATACAAAGTTGACCCTGGCGGCAGAGGCGATTATCTGAATTATATTCCTGCAAGCAAGTTCATTATTGATGTTGATTCTGCAAAAGTGTTTTCGAATGGAACTGTTAAAAAGTATTTTAAAGACAGGCTGGTTTCTCCAATGATATGGGAATATTCCGAAACAAATGCTTTCAAAGGTGATCTTGCAATAATGGACCTGCTCTCGACCAATAAATGGGAAAGGCCTGTTTACTTCTCTACCACTGTTCCTTCGAGCCAATATAAGGGACTTGAGAAGTTTTTCATTGAGGAAGGACTTGCTTACAGGGTAGTTCCTGTAAGGGCAGATCAACCTGAACAGGGCGAATTCGGAATGATTGATCCTGTTGTGATGTACGACAACCTTATGAATAAATTCTCATGGGGAAATGCAGAAGATCCTTCAGTTTATCTCGATGAGAATAACCGGCGTATGTTCAGCAACTTCAGAAGAATTTTCGGAAGCCTTGGGAAAGAACTGGTTCTGAGGGGAGATACCGCAAAAGCAATAGAAGTAACCCATCGTGGCCTTGAAATTGTGCCGCCTGAAAAGATGCCATACGATTTTTTTACCATAGGTCTTGCAGAAGTATTGATAAGAGCCGGGAAAACAGATGAGGGTGAAAAATTATTGGGGGAGGTTATCGACTATTCAAAAAAATATCTTGATTATGCAATCAGCATTAAACCTGAAGAAAGGTTCGGACTTGAATACCCGACAGGAATTAATATGCAGGCATTGCTTGATATTTATAATATGTCGGTGAGGTTGAAACTGGCCTCTCTTACCCCGATTATTGAACCTGAAATAGATAACTACTACAGAAAGCTTTATTCGGTAAAATAAATTGATATGCGGTTTTTCAGGCCTTGCTTTATTGCAGGCTGGCTCTATCCTGATGCAATATTCAGGATCAGGACAGTTGAAAAGTTATTGTGTCTGACTTTTGATGATGGCCCACATCCCGATTCTACCCCTCAACTGCTTGATATTCTTGATAAACATGATATTAAAACTCTGTTTTTTTGCGATGGAAGAGCAGCCGAAAAATACCCCGGCCTCATTAACCAGATTAAGACAAGAGGACATCTGGCAGGCAATCATGGATACAATCATCTTAACGGATGGATAACTTCCCTGAAAAGATATGTTGCTGATGTATCAAATGCCGAACCCTATACATCTACCGATTTATTCAGGCCTCCTTATGGGCGTTTACGGTTTAACCAGTACAGAAAACTGAAGAAAAAATATAAAATTGTATTTTGGGATATCATGCCTTATGATTTTGATCCTTCATTCGGAAGTGAGAATTCTCTTCGAATACTTAAAAACAAAATACGTCCGGGTTCGATAATCGTGCTTCATGACAATCAAAGAAGCGAATCCCGGGAATATATAGAAGAATTCATACTATTTGCAAAGGAGGAAGGGTACAGGTTTGATAGTTCAATTATATGTTGCAGTACACCTTGCTGAGGTTTTTTTTTTCAGAATGAAATGTTACTTTTGAAATGATAAAATATTTCCTAATAAAATGAATATTCTCATTCTGGGATCTGGCGGCAGGGAGCATGCTCTTACCTGGAAACTTGCCCAAAGTAAAAAAGTCAAAAGGATTTTTATAGGTCCGGGGAATGCCGGTACTTCTAATTCAGGAACAAACCTGAAGCTGGATCCGGGGAATTTTCCTGAGGTTAAAAATGCTGTTTTAGAAAATAAGATTGATCTTGTAATAGTTGGCCCCGAAGCTCCACTGGTTGATGGAATACATGATTTTTTCCTTAACGATATTACACTTAAAAACATTCCGGTAATTGGCCCTGGTAAATCTGCTGCCCGTCTGGAAGGGAGTAAAGATTTTGCAAAAGCCTTTCTTACCCGGCATAAAATACCTACTGCCGCTTATAAAAGTTTTGATAAGTCATCAATGAAAGAGGCTCCCGGCTTCCTCAGAACACTAAATCCTCCATATGTTATTAAAGCTGATGGCCTTGCTGCAGGGAAAGGTGTGCTGATCATCAATGACATTCATGAAGCAGAGAAAGAGGTAGAAGCTATATTGAACGGGAAATTTGGAGCTGCGGGACAAAAAGTCGTTATTGAGCAGTTTCTAAAAGGGATTGAACTGTCGGTATTTATTATTACTGATGGAGTTTCATATAAATTATTGCCCGAAGCAAAGGATTATAAGAGAATAGGGGAGGGTGATACCGGTCTTAATACCGGTGGTATGGGAGCAGTTTCTCCGGTCCCGTTTGCAGATCACATCTTTATGCAAAAGGTAAAGAACAGGATAATCGATCCGACAATGAAGGGATTATCGGAAGATGGAATTGTATATAAAGGTTTCATATTCTTCGGCCTGATTAATGTTGAAGGTAACCCCTATGTAATTGAATATAATGCCCGGCTGGGAGATCCCGAATCAGAGGTAATCATACCAAGAATAAAGTCAGACTTCTTCGATCTTATTGAAGGAGTGGCTAAAGGGGACCTTGAAGAGAGAAGAATCGAGATTGATGAAAGATTTGTTACGACAGTCATGCTTGTTTCCGGAGGTTATCCGGGAGATTATGAGAAAGGAAAATCCATTCAGGGGTTTGACCGTATTAAGGAAAGTGTAGTTTTCCATGCCGGGACAAAGAGAGCGGAGGATAAAGTCGTTACATCAGGAGGTCGTGTTCTTGCAGTCACTTCCTGGGGAACTACAATGAAAGAGGCTCTTAAAATATCTTATCGAAATGCAGGGTTGTTAAACTTCGAAGGTATCTGTTACAGAACCGATATAGGATTTGATTTATAGATAAATGCTCTTAAGATTATTCAAAGGAACCGGTCCCGGCGTAATATTTCTGATTATAATTACTCTAATGGCTGTATGGGTCAGCGCATTTCTTAATACCCCACTGGATAATGTATTTTATTATGATACAGATCCAATGCCTCTTTATAGCCTTTTGAAGCTGGTAATTGGCAATAATCACTTTTGGGGAGTGTTTTTTTCCTTTTCAATGGTTTCCCTGATGGCATTTCTTCTTGTAAATTTCAACACGAACGTTTTTTTTATTAATGAAAGGACGTTTCTCCCCGCGTTGATTTATATTTTGTTTGGCGGACTTTTTCCACAATATCAGGTTTTGAATCCGGTTCTTCCGGCATCACTTTTTCTTATTCTGGCAATCATAAGAATAATTGATGGTTACCGGAAACCAGGAACTGCATACAATTTTTTTGATGCGGGTATACTCATAAGTACCGGAAGCCTCTTTTATGCAAATCTTATCTGGTTCGGGCTGTTGGTGATAATAGGGATTGCAATGCTCAGAACAGGTAGCCTTATAGAGATTGCAATTTCTATACTTGGACTGCTGGCGCCATATCTTCTTGCTTTTGGCTTGTATTATGTTATCGGGAAAGATATGGCGGCTCTTTTATCGCTGGTTGAAAATAATCTTTTCGGCAGATCGGCTGGATATCTCTTCCCACGCCTGACAATAGTTGCCTTGATCTTTGCCGGTATTCTAATACTTGTTAGTATTACATATTTGGTTATGCTTATGAACACTAAAAAGATAAAATCACGCAAGGCATTTTCCCTGCTTATATGGGTATTTTTAATCTCGATGGGCGTTTACTTTGCCGTGCCTTCGGCTTCAGTCGAAATAGTCTGGTTAACAAGTATCCCTGTCAGCTATTTTCTGGCACACTATTTTGTATTTGTTAAAAAGAAACTGGTACCTGAAATATTTTTTTCTGTGCTTTTTGTTCTTATTTTGCTGATACAGATATGGTACCTGAAGTGATGGGATTATTTTACCAATGAGACAACACCTACACCAGACCCCTGTTGCCCGTTAGTGAAATCATAATTTAACTGATACATTCCACTCTTGTTGCAAACAAAATCAACGAAAGAATATATCTTGCCGGTTTTCTGATCGAATGATGATAGGATTACCTTATTGGCATCATCTTTAATATTAAGAATAAGCTGACCTTGTGAACCCTCGGTATTACACAGGGAGAACCGGTATTTAGTATTTTTCCAGAGCGACATATTTGCTTTGTATCTGAGTTCACTTTGGGTAGCAGCTTTCCCGAGCTGGATTCTGAAATCTTTCAGATATTTGGCATTGACCCCGGCGTTCATGGCGCAGTTACTTACAAATGAGTCTGTTGCCTGTCCAAAAGACAGGAACCCGAATGTAAGTAAAAACAAAAGAGTGATGATATTTTTTTTCATCATATTATAATTGATATTAAATATATAATGCCTGCCTGTCGGCAGACAGGTAATTCGCAAGTTGTTGATTTTATTATTTTAAAAGTTTGCATTTGTAATACGTGCCCGGTTCATTCTAATTATTTAATATTAGTCTGTTCCTGATATTTTTGGTGATCTCAATAATCCCTTCAAGCTGTTCTTTAGACATTTCAACAACACTTGTCTCGGTTTGAGTAATAACAAGTCCTCCGTCTTTTTCGACACTCACAGGATCCCCCTGAGTATATGTTATTCTTATGTCGCGGTATTTATCTTTAATATTCTGGAGGTTTTTGCATAGTTCGGTAAATTTTAAATCGCGGTTGCAGTAAGGACTTACCAGAAGAAGAAGATCGTTCAAAATAATCTTCTGTTCACCAATCCTGTCGCTGAGAATTTTATCAGGGAATTGACTTACAACCTGTGTTGCAAGATACTGACCTTCAATCCAGACACCTATTATCATTAAGGCGGAAAGTTGCCCGCGATCATTGCTCCTGAGATAATTATCTATCTGTGTATAGGAGTTGATTGAAATGAACAGGAGGGAGTCCAGATTTGTTTTGTTCATTGATAATCTTTTTATTGATTCGAAATCAAAAAACTGACCGACTTTAATATCCTCAGCAATCTTTCTGATAGAAGAAAGAACATCCAGGGAGGAACTGGTCTTTTCATACATGTTCAGATACCCGAGGTCAGCGCCAAGAATGCCCAGTTTAAGAGCTTTGTCAAAATTTGTACTTTGCTTATTAGCGTCTATGGATGTAGCAAGATAGTTTTGTGAGAAAGGAACTTCTAACATATGAAGAAGATTTGCAATCTCTACTGGCGACGCGATGTTCTTTGAAATGTCTGCTATTGCCTCAGGGCTTAATTTTTCAGCTTCTGAAACAGGAACTGAGTCAGCCTCGGGAAATACGAACTCACCCTTTTTGTTTGATGAATTCCTGCAAGCGAAGCATATAAACACAATAATAAACAATAAAAGCACTCTTTCTTTCATTCAGGATGATATAGTAGGTTAATACAAAAATACAAAAAAATCAGATTAGCAGTCTAATTTCGAAATTTAAAATTCTCAAAAAACCGGACTACCCTTCCCAGCAACTCATAATAAAGCGCCAGATAAAGTAATATAGTGCTTAAAAGGACCAAAGAAATATTGAATACAAAAGTGTTTGTTTTTATTCCAAAAATATATTTTGCAGGTGCATAAAAATGGGTTCTGAAATCAAGGAATCCTTTCCTGTAAGGGTCGAGATATATCGGGTCAGTATTCTGGACAAGGGAGTTCTTATAAACAAGAATTTTATTACGTTCGTAAGGTTTTGTAACAATCTCTAAGAGTTTATAATTATAATAATCATTTTCATATTTTTTAAGCAATACATCATTTCTGTTGTAAAATTTATCTCTTCTGTCACTTGCTGAATTTGAAATTTTGCTGAATAATTTATCCAGTCTGTCTAAGTACTTTGTAAGAGAATCAGCAATCCCCGGATTAAATTCATAAGGTGTCAGATCAGCTATATAATTAAATTCAGGTACGTCATTGATCCTGGCCGTTTTTTCCAATTCATTTCTAAGAAGCTGAAGTTTGCTGAATTGACGGGTAGATTTTTTTATTAGAAGATTCTCGTTATTCCCAATATTTTTGGGGTTACTCCTGAATTCAGACAGAGTAGTCTCAAGAGCATCACGTAATGCTTTAATTCTGTGAACCTTATTGAAGTCAGCTTCACTGATTTTCTTTTGAAGCTCATAATATGTCTCTCCATCGAGAGTAAATGCAGTTTTACTGTATTCATTATCCTTAAATTGTGACACAATGAGCGCTTCATAGGTCCATCTGGTCGGTATCAATTCAGCAATCATGGGAACTTTTTCAACATTACCTATTTTTCTGTTAAGCTTGTCAAATGGAAACATGGCGCCACTGAGTACCATCATTGGAATTATTAAAAGAGGTATTACTATGTAGATTGTAATAGCCGAATTAAATGAAGCTGATATATTCAACCCCAGCATATTGGCACAAAAAGCAGTTGTAAAGAGTGCAAGCCAGTAATGAAAATACATACCTTTTATCCCGAGAATTGGATTTGCAATCATCACGAACAGGAATGTCTGTAAAGAAGATATTAAGATCAGAATTGCAACTTTAGACAGGAGGTAACTGGTTCGGCTAAGATTAAGGAAATGCTCCCTTTTAAGAATTTTTCTGTCACGGAAAATCTCCTCTGCACTAATAGTTAATCCAAGGAAAAGAGCAACAATCAGGCTCATAAAAATGTAAATGGGGATATTTTCATTTTCCGAAAAAATATAAATATCAGAGTCAGGGTCCGGGATATATCTGATTATGAATGAAAGTACAAATCCCAGAATCGGTGCTTCCAGCAGAGTGAGTGCAACATATTGGCTATTAGCTATTTTACTCTTAAAATCTCTGGAAAGATAAATTACAAACTGTTTAAAGATACCTGGTCTCTGGAGATTCTTATGAGGAGGTTCCTTAACTTCAGGTAACTGAGTAAATGGATGTTTTGAATTAAAGGTATTTGCCCATTCCTTTGGCTTGACTTTACGTTTTTCACTATATTTCCCAAACTCATCAACAACCTGAGTTTCAATAATGTTAAAGATGGTTTCAGGGTTCACGTTCCCGCATGAGGGGCACTCTCCCTGGTTTGAGTTGATCTGAGCATCAAGAGTTTTAAAATAGATAACCGAATCGACAGGATTACCGAAATATGCCATATACCCCCCCTGATCAAGAATGATAACTTTGTCAAACATCTTGAAAATTTCAGATGAAGGCTGATGAATGACTGTGAAAATCAGTTTCCCCTTTAATGTCAGATCGCGAAGAAGGTCCATCAGGTTTTCAGAATCTCTCGATGAAAGACCTGATGTAGGCTCATCAAGAAACATGACTAATGGTTCCCTGATAACTTCCAATGCAATATTAAGTCTTTTTCTCTGCCCTCCGCTGATTACTTTGTTAAACGGAGAGCCGACTTTGAGTTCTCTCTTCTCAAGTAACCCGAGATTTGAAAGGGTATGATCGACCAATAAAGTGATCTCCTCTTTGGTTTTATCTTTGAAACACTGGCAGGCAGCATAAAATAAGTTTTCAAATACAGTGAGATCCTCTAAAAGCAGATCATCCTGGGGAACATATCCAAAAACTCCCTCAAGCGCTTTATTATCCCTGGTAACATCTAATTCGTTAATTTTAATGCTTCCGGAAGTTGGCTTCTGAATACCACTCATAAGATTCAGCAAAGTTGTCTTTCCCGAACCACTTGCTCCCAGAATACCGATAAGCTTCCCCTCCTCAATTGAAAAATTGACATTGTCAACTGCGGCCTGCCCCTCCCGGAATTTAAAAGAAAGGTTTTCGACAGTGAATGAAATTTTATGTATTATTATGTTGGAAAGAAAGCTGGAACTGATATCACTATAATAAATTGCATGTCCCTGCCGTGATTTTACCGAACCTCCTTTTGCAAATGTATAGACATTTCCTGATCTGATGGGAAGGCCATTAAGATATAACTGGTCTTCTGATATATATTTAATAAAATAGAGGTCTACACTTGCAACCCTTAAAATGAAAATTTTCGTATCCCGGTAGCCGGTTAACATTCTTTTGCACAATTCACACTCTTCTTCTTCAGGGCTGAGAACAAGGATTGCCGGATTTGTGAGGTTCTCAGGATTGTCATTCATCACGAATTGCTCTGTTGCTGCAAATTCATCGGGGGATATTTTGAAAACTTCAGCTACAGTATTTATTATGTTCATTTTCTGAGGCGTGAACTGACGATCAGCATTCACCAGTTCGTACAATCGTATCAGAACGACAACTTTTTGTCCCTGGTTAAGGGTATGGTTGATCTTTTTACATATACCAAGTATCTTAACGGAGTCTTTTACGGAAGGAGCGGAAGGTTCTTTCACAATTGACCTTTTCATGACCGGGCCCGCATGCTCATCAAAAAGAGCAATGTACTCATTAACGGTTTCTTTGGTTAATTGTTTGTTCAGAAAGCCGGAAACATACTCACGTTCATTCATAAGTATCCCGCCGTCCTGTTTCACAATCAGGGCAAACAATTCCATTAATGCCTTTAGAATCTCCTCACTCATAAATTAGCTGCGATAGTCAGCATTCCCAAAGACCGAAGTTAAAAAAAAACTATCTCTTATTGATGATTGGCTTAACAAATTTTCTTTCTATCCAACCAGGAACAATTAAAGCGCCGATAATAAGATAAGGATAATAGCTGATTATTCTCCAGATTATCGCCATTGCCAGTGCAATACTTCCAGCATATACCGGGTCGGCCGGGATAAGATCTGAAATGTAACGGCCCATTATCAGTTCGGCAAAACCACTTCCTCCCGGGGTAGGACTAATGATCATCATTATCCAGGTTACAAGCTGCCGGGCAAAAATCAGAAAATGGTCATTGATTGCGAAAAAGGCGACAAGAATGGCATTAACAACCCAGTAACGTGCTGTCCACGAAAAAAATGTTGCCGTAGCTGCTTTCAGCCAGAATGAAAAATGTCGCTTCCTCAGTTCATGTGAACTCTCAACAATATCATCACCGGCTTTGACTGCTGCTTCATGCCATCTTTTCAATACAGGAAGTTTAAAAATTCTTATTATAAGGTTTCTTATCCCCTCCGGATTGAAAAAAAGGCCAAATCCTATAAGAACGACCCATATGAAAATTACACTGTATCCGATAGTTGCGAATAGGATAAGTTCGTTCAGAAAAGAAGCTCCTGTACCCTGAAGTGAAGTGGTAAAAAGTGTTGTTCCGCCTACTAAAAGCAGAAGCAGAGGGAGCATGATCACAAAATAAAGTTCGTCAAGAAACGATGTAGCCAGGACAACTGCAGTGCTTTTTCCCACAGTCATTCCTTCCTTGTGAAGGAAAACAACTGCAACGGCTGTTCCGCCTACTGTTGAAGGTGTAATGGCTGAGGTGAATTCCCAAAGCATAATTACCCTGAAGGCTTGTCTCCATGTAAGTTCTTTATCGGATAATATCCGGATTCTGATCATATATCCAAGATCCCTGCAAACCATGCATAACCAGGCAATTAACAGCCAGAATACAGATTTCCATGCAAAACTCAACTTACTTAGGACTTCTGTATTTATCTCTCTGGAAATAAACCAGCCAATAACAGCTAACCCCAAAACTACCGGTAGTATTATCCTTCCGGGTTTGAGTTTACTTACAAGGTCATAATGGCTGGATTTAGTCAATAGAGGTTACTTTAAGAGATAATGGTTCATAGAACTATTTGGTTACACGATTCAGATTTTACACTGCTGAACTAAAATGATAACGATGAATTTTTTGTTGCGAGTGTTCAGCGTTTCGCCTACTCTCTAAACAATTTTACCTTTAAGGCAGTTGTCCCTTTAGGCCCTTTACCAATTTCAAAGGTTACAATATTGTTTTCTTTGATGTCTTCCAGAAGGTTGTTTGCATGCACAAAAACACTTTGTTTCGATTCCATATCGCGGATGAAGCCAAAGCCTTTCGAGTCGTTAAAAAAAGTGACAACTCCTTTTCTTATATAATCGGGTTTTTGTGACGGGTTGTTTTTAGTTACACTGGTTTCGATGCCTTCTGCTTCAACCTCAATCTTTTTTTTAGGGTCGGGAGGAGTGGAAGATAACATTCCAAATTCATCAACATACGCAATCATGTCGTCGAAACTGCTTTTTTTCCCGGTTTCTTTCTTAATCAGCCGCTTCTTCTCTTTTTCTTTTCTCTTTTTATCCTTTTTATTCTTTACTTCCTTTTTATTGGATGTTTCCTGCGATCTTCCCATAGGTTAATATTACTTCATTAATTATTTTCTTTCACGTTTGTATTCTTTAATCAGCTCGTTGAATAAATCCTCAAAATCGCGAAGCTGAATCTTTCTCAAAGATACACTTTATTTCCGGGATTACTATTATATAGCTATTGGCTCATAGATAGTTTGTTGCCCTTATTGTTTGGTTGTCTTTACGCACAGCGCTTGTCGTTTGGTCTTGTTGAGGCAAGCATAGCCTGCTCCAAGGTGTACTTTTTAGTCAAGGTCCATGATTATTTTGAATTGTCCTTTACTAATGTTTGAAGGTACTTAGTCAATTCTCCAATTTCGTAAAGAACTTTAATACAGTCACTCTGGATGTTTTTATCTTTATTGTTGAGATTATCAACTAGTTCTTTTATCCAGTCATGGCGTTTCCCTTTGATTATTTCTAAGGCTAATTCCTGATTTGCTTTTTCATCTCGTTTATTGAGGCTTGTTGCTATAAAATCAATGGCTTTCATGGTATGATGAAATACCCTCCGTCTGATTAAATTATTTTTCTAAGACAAGGTTCTTTTGTTGTGCGTATTCAATCATAAATTCATAAACTTTCGTTTTATCTTCTAACTTCCAAAGCCATTCTCCAAATGACAGTACCACCGCTTTCTTCTCCTTCCTCTGGATTTCAATTTTCTTATTTCTCAGGATGATTTTTTCAATTTCATTATTCTTGATAATAACCTCTCCGACTTTTGTTCTCCACTTTATTTTCAAATTATCGTCACTGACCACAAATTTGGTTTCATTATTCCCCACTAATGGAGTAAAAAATATAACTCCAATGAGAACACAGAGAATTGATCTTATCCAGTCTGATAGTGTCAAGGGTTCATCCGACAAGAATAACAGTTCTGCAATGCCAAACAACATCCAAAATATACCTATTATTCTCTTAGACATGGCCCATCCTTTCTGTTTGAAAATTAAGTTTTCCATAACTACATGTTTTAAGGTTGATGGGAGTTATTCTGCAACACAAAAACAAAACGCTGTTGATAGTTTTCAAAATGAAAATACAAAACTGTTTGTCGGAAATATTCAGGCTGCCGATATTGGCTTAACCCTCACCGCCTCATCAAATGTTGTCTTCCTGGAACTGGACTGGTCACCTTCAAAACACGATCAGGCTTCAGACCGGGTGCATAGAATAGGGCAAAAAGATTCTGTTAATGTATATTATTTGCTTTCAAAAGATACTATTGAAGAAAGGATTGCAAAAATCCTTGACGAAAAAAGGATTACCATAGATGCTGTTCTTGATGGTAAAGAAACTGAACAGGAAAGTCTTTTATACCAGTTAATGAAATCATATAAATCAGATAGTTATGCAACCCTCTCCTGGTAAAGAAACTTCTGAAACTCAATAAACAAGGAACTGATCTTTGAAGCATCACCTAATATGTCTGTGGCATCTCCCAATGACTGGTATTTGTTTTGAAGGAGAATTGGTAATTTTTCCTGGTCAAGTTCACTCACTCCGGATTCTATGTATTTAGAGAGTACAAATTCCAGAAATTCTTTCTGCTTGTTATCAAGCAAGGCAAAAATATCCGGTTGTGAAGCTGCAACTCTGACTTCTCTCGATATTGGTTTTACTGCATAGGAGACATATTCCAATACATCAAACAGGTCACTCTTTTCAGCATCTATCAGCTTTTGTAATGTTGTAAGTTCTTCTTTCCCATAACCTGCATCTGCCAATCTCTCAAGCAGTACTTTTCTGGTTATTGGATTTGACCAGATAGTACGCAATTCATCTTCACTTTTGAAAAATGATGGTAAGGAGCCAAATAAATTGTTTAAAAATTCTTCTGCTGATATTGGTCTTCCATCAGCACTCCAGAAAGATGTAGATATCATGTGTTGTATCTCACGTTCTTTTCCATCCCGCAGTTTCACCTTGATCTTAGTTTTCGATGGTGGCGGTGGAGGTGGTGGTTCTTCCGGCCCTGGTTCAGGAGGTGGTGGTGGTGGATACTCTTTTGGCTCATCAGGAATTGGTTCACCATCCCATTCCGGATCGGCAAAATGATGGTAGGCATTTACATAATCATACAGGGTGAAAAACTCCTTACCGTCAAACAGTCTTGTTCCCCGGCCAACGATCTGCTTAAACTCAATCATTGAATTAACTGGACGTAACAGCACTATGTTCCGGATGTTTCTTGCATCCACTCCGGTAGAGAGTTTCTGTGATGTGGTAAGAATTGTTGGTATCGTTTTCTCGTTATCCTGAAATTCCCTTAGGTATTGGTCTCCTATTGCTCCATCATTTGCAGTTACTCGCACACAGTACATCGGTTCTTTGCTTTTTTTATACTGGTTAACCAGATCACGAATAGCTGCTGCATGGTCTTGTGTTGCACAGAATATGATTGCTTTCTCATTCTGATTTGCATTATCCATATATATCTGGACCCTCTTGGCTTCCCTGGCTTTGATCTCTATTATCTTATTGAAGTCGGGTTCAATATATAGTTTCCCTTCTTCTATCTCTCCTTCAATAATCTGATCATCAGAAGTATATATGTAGTCATCAAGGGTGGTTTGAATACGTTTAACCTTGAACGGTGTAAGGAACCCATCATTTATCCCCTCCTTCAAGGAATATATATATACCGGGTCTCCAAAATACCTGTATGTATCAATGTTGTCCTTGCGTTTTGGGGTAGCAGTTAATCCCAACTGAACTGCCGGACTAAAGTATTCCAATATGCCACGCCAGTTCCCCTCATTATTTGCTCCTCCCCGGTGACACTCATCTATTATAATGAAATCGAAAAAATCAGCCGGATATTCACCAAAATATGGTTCCGGGTTACCATCTTTATCATTTCCACTCATAAAAGTCTGGAAAATTGTAAAAAAGATGCTGCCATTGATCGGGACACTTCCCTTCTTGCTTATTTCTTTTGGGCTAATCCGTACCAGGGCATCCTCAGGAAATGCTGAGAAGGCATTAAAAGCCTGGTTAGCCAAAATGTTTCGATCAGCCAAAAATAATATCCTTGGTCTTCTTAAACCATCACGCTTTAAATTCCAACGTGTTTGGAACAGCTTCCATGCAATCTGAAAGGCAATAAAGGTTTTGCCTGTTCCGGTGGCTAAAGTCAGTAATATCCTTTGCTTGTTATTGGCAATAGCTTCCATTGCATTGGTTACAGCTATCTCCTGATAGTATCTGGTAGCTTTGGTTCCGCCTACATCTTCATAGGGAACCTCGTTAAAAGTATCACGCCATTGGTTTTGTGAAGCAAATGTCTTATCCCAGAGTTCATCAGGAGTAAGGAAATTGGCAACAAGACCTTCCTTCGCTGTTTTCATGCAGATACTGTAAATCTCTCGCCCATTAGTAGCATAAGTAGTATCCAGTTGCATTTTCTCAGCATACAATTTGGCCTGTGCCACACCTTCCCCAACCTCCTGGACACTGCTTTTAGCTTCAATAACAGCCAGTTTAATGCCTCTGTAAACCAGAATATAATCGGCTATTAATGGTTTAGCTCTTCCTCCTCCGGTTTGTATTTTACCGAAAGTAATAATGTATTCCCGAAGGATTTTTGAACCCTCAATTACACCCCAACCTGCTTCTTTTAGCTTAGGGTCTATGAGTTCTGCTCTGGTTTCGGCTTCGTTCATATCAATTTCTTTATTCTATTTTTATCACATAATCATCACATAATAAAATGCTCTTATTCAATATGTTGATTTTTATGCTTGCCCTATTTATCACATGACCATCACATAAGATTTTATGCCCAGAAAGGAATATAACTTGCATACTTTCTCGATTTATTTTCAGGGTCAATTTCTTTAATTACACCTTCATCAATAGCTTCACGTATAATCCTTGACGCAATTGAGTAGTTATGGTCTTCAATCTGGAATCTTCCACGCAGACTTTGATTTGTCATTTTCTCGTTCGAAACATATTTAAGGCAGGCGTGTTGATAACAAGCCCTAATCTTGTCTTTTTTATCCAGATTGTTTAAAGGCAGATAGCTAAACATGGTAACTCCGGTTCTGTTATCGCTAATTACAACATTGATTGCCGGAAGCTGAAAAAGTTCATTGTTAAAAATAACCTTATCCAAACCGCTGCCTTTTTCTTCGCAAAAGCCCATTCGCCTCATTAAATCTGCAAGTTTATCGTTACGTGAAACATATTCGTCTATGAACCTTTCGGGCTTGATAAGTGGTATTCCTGGATTTGAAATTTCTATCCGGTCAGAATATATCTCAATCATCGGAAATCCCTTCTCAGTAAAATCCTGATGAATTAGAGCGTTAGCAACAAGCTCTCTGATCGCAATTTCGGGATACATCCTGGTATCTTTTCGGAATGCTTTTCCAATCTCCTCGTTGGCAGGTAACTGGCTGTTTATCCAATCTACCAATCCTTCAAAGCCCAGTGCGTAGCCTTTGGTTCCTATCCGCTCTCTTTCAGTTTTAACTTTGTTTTTCCCTGTATAAACGATTACCCGAACAGATTTTCTTTCAACACTTTCAAGGTCTTTCAATTGCTTTGCAAAGAGTAAGGCACCCAGTTTAGTAATGGCATATCCCTTACTTTTCAGAACTAAGCCTTCTTCGATAAATTTCTCAATCACTGCCTGTTGATTTGATGGATAAGGCAATTTCATCAGATCAAAATAGGTTTCTGTACTTAAATATCTGGTAATGTCTGAAACACTAAGGTTGTCTTTGGCAATTTCTTTTTCAAAAGGAGTAGTGTCCTTTTTCCAAATCCTGGCTTGTTTATCAGGGAACTCATTGAGTTTCCTGGTTATGGTATTGATACGGATATAGGCCTGATGCAGGAATTCAACAGGCTGGTTCCTGGCCGCTGGAATTACATATAAAGAGATGTGTCGGTTATCATCATAGTCAAATTCATAAACAGCAACATCTATTCTGGGATTTAAGCGGGTTATAAGCCAATGTTCCAGGTCCTCATTCCCTTTTTTATGTGACTTTGCCTTGAAGGTTGTACCCTTTATATGATGGGTTTTGTCTTCAATACCAAAAACCAGATAGCCGAAGGGTTGATTTTGAATACAGGCACCATTGGCAAGTGCCGATAACCTTTCGCCTGTTTCTTCAGCAGAATGGAAGTTAAGCTTGAACTCAACCCATTCACTCTCATTGGGCTGTTTAACCAGCTCATTGAGCAATTCAATTAACTGTAGGTTATTCATGCCTTTAGTTTTTCCCGGTTTTCAATTCACCATTAAATGCCTTTTGCAAGACACTCTTTTTAAGTTCTTCCAGATCATTTAATTTTTGTTGATAGATGGTTTCCAGTTTTTTGGTTTCGGCTGAAAGCGCATCAAGTTTTTGAACGATGATTTCTTGTTCAGAATGTGGAGGTACTGGAATGATCAGCTTTTTTAATATGTCAGTTGAAACATTTGGGAATGTTGCTCCAGATCCCAAATCATAGATTTTCTGTCTATTGGCAAGAATAAAATAATTAAGCCAAAATTGATTTTTAGAATATCTAATAGCAGCAACCCCACGACCAATACAAGCATCAAACCCTGCAATATTTATTCTTCCGGTTGTTGAACCTCTTACGCAGAGTATTAGATCATTCTCCTTGCAAAATTTGGTTGGCTCCGTGGTAAATTTTGATTTAATGGTTTTTGAAAAAGGTTCTTTGCCAAATTCAACTGGTCCATTAATTAATGGAACTCCATTGTTATTTGAATTATAAGAAATACCAGGAGGGCTTTGCCCCATTATCAATTCACATGTATCGCCTAATCTTTTGTTATCCCAACCTTTTCCATTTTCAGCGAACACACTTTGCAAATAACTCTCAAATAGTTCTTTGGCGTTTTTGAGGTTTTGTTCAGCATTGGCTTTTGCCTTGGCAATGGAGGCAAAGGATTCATCTAATAAGGCTACAATGCGTTGTTGTTCGGGATGAATGGGGAGGGGGATTTCAATTTCTTTGAATTTATTCATTGACACTCCGCCAATTAATCCTGCCATTTCAGTAGAAAAGTGCTTTTGGAATACTGATGTAAAATAGTAATAGAAAACATACTTGCTTTCCACATTTTTGCTGGGAACTAATGCAAATAGCTTGTTTCCAAAGCAAACATCTTGATTTGTAAAACCAATTTTTCTACCTGCACTACCGCCTTCTACACAAATCAATGGAGTTTTTGGTGGAGCAATTTTGAATTGACTTTTTTCAATGAATGGAATTTTCACCCCGTTTTCGTAATTAATTTCGTTTTCGAAGCTAACATCTTTGGTAGCAATGAAGGGGAACCCATCATCCAAGTAGGTATAATTTTCTTTTTTGACATTCTCATTAATGCTGTTGCCATTAAAAATTTTGCCTATTTCAGATAACTTCTTTATTTCCCAACCTTGCTTCATATAAGTTCTTCATTATTGCTCGTTTCGGCTCCGCTCAACGAGCGGTCAGTTGCTGCCTGAGCGTAGTCGAAGGCAGCATTGCTATAATGTGTTTTGTTTTTACACTCCGCAAGACTATTCAGGAGTTCAGAATGGCCGCTTATCAAAGCTTCTTTCTTTGCTCTGTTCCATCCCTGCACTTGTTTTTCCCTGTAAAAAGCTTCATCAATTCTGTTAAATTCTTCAAAGTAAACCAATTTTACCGGGAGTCTTTTTTTTGTATGATTTGCCCCTTCTCCGTTTTGATGTTGTTCAATTCTACGTTCCAGATCATTTGTACTACCTGTATAATAACTGCCATCAGCACATTCCAATATGTACATATAGCCTCTCATAGCAAATCCTTAATGTTCAAGAGAATCTGATTCGTTTCTTTGTCTAATAACTTCATTTCTTCCAGAATGTCTTTTGGCTCCCGTAAAGCTGCCTCCTCTTTCTTATTGGGATTTTTAGTGGAGAGGTCGCAGGTGGCTTCGACAAGCTCAGCCACCGATATACTCCAGGAGTTTTTGCTGTTGGTTTTGGTTTTCTGCAATGCCACAAAATCTGCCAGATCATTCTCAGAGAGAGCATTTGTTTTACCCAGGTTCCGGTCTAAATTCAGCTGGTAATACCAGACTTTGCGGGTGGGTGTACCTTTGTCAAAGAACAGTACAACTGTTTTCACCCCTGCACCGGTAAACACACCTCCCGGCAAATCTAATACGGTATGAAGGTTGCAACTATCTAACAACAGCTTACGCAGACTCACCGATGCATTATCTGTGTTGCTCAAAAAAGTGTTTTTAATAACAATCCCTGCTTTGCCACCTGCTTTCAAGATCTTAATAAAGTGCTGCAAGAACAAGAAGGCAGTCTCACCTGTTTTGATAGGGAAGTTCTGCTGTACTTCTACCCGTTCTTTACCACCAAAAGGTGGATTAGCCAGTACAATATCAAAGCGATCTCTATCCTGTATATCAGTTATGTTTTCTGCAAGAGTATTAGTATGAACGATGTTAGGAGCTTCAATCCCATGAAGTATCATGTTCATAGTACCGATGATGTAAGCAAGGCCTTTCTTTTCCTTGCCATAAAAAGTACTTTTTTGAAGTGTCGTAGTATCTTTCGTAGTAAGGGCCTTAGTCGTTTTCAGGTATTCAAATGCTTCACAGAGGAATCCTGCGGAACCAACTGCTCCATCATATATCTTATTGCCGATCTGAGGGGATACAACTTTAACAATAGTCTTGATCAATGGACGAGGGGTATAATACTCACCACCATTACGACCTGCATTGCCCATGTTCTGTATTTTTCCCTCATACAGGTGGCTCATCTCATGCTTTTCTGAATGAGTGCGGAACCGAAGTTCATCAATCCGATTTATTACCTCCCGGAGATTATAGCCGCTTTGAATCCGGTTTTTAAGTTCGCTGAATATCTCACCTATCTTATATTCAATAGTATCAGCGCTTACTGCATCTGTCTTGAACTTTTTGAGATAAGGCCACA
This sequence comes from Bacteroidia bacterium, assembly GCA_026391555.1. GTDB lineage: Bacteria > Bacteroidota > Bacteroidia > Bacteroidales > VadinHA17 > LD21. Next base: position 35,725 of record JAPLEB010000046.1, read on the forward strand.
GTTTACCATTCACAAAGTCTGCCAGGTCATCACCGGTGATGGCAATCTGGTAATTAAGTTTTCCATCTTTGTTTTTGGGTGCGGCCCATTTCTCCCATCTGTATTCCGGACTGAAGATTGGGTTGTATGTCTTGCCTGATAATTTGGCTGCTGTTTTTTTGTCCTTTTCGAGATCATCGAGGTATTTCAAGAACAATATCCAGGACGTCTGCTCCACATAATCCAATTCGCTGCTACAACCGGCATCCTTGTGCAGTATATCGTCAATATTCTTAAAGGTTTGTTCAAACATCTATAAATTGTTTTTATGTTATATTCCAATAAAATAAGGTTTTATAGCCAACATTCTGTTTTTCTGTGACTTTGATCTCCACCAAAATTAAACCTAAGTTCTGATAAAAGTAGTAGGATTTATCATGGCATTTAAAATTTGATAAATAGTGCTAAAGTTGCTCGCATAGTGTTTTCTCATTTTAGCCCATTTTTTTATTGATTTCGTCTATTATAAACCCAGCTCTGCTATTGAAATAGTTTTCTACAGCTTTGATATCAACGCTTTGTTTTGAATAATTTGTGGTGAAATCAATAATTTTCCCATCTGAGAAAAAGAATTTATTTTTAAGTATTTTAGTTTTATTATCATCAAACCATTCAGTATCCCCAATTTCCATTGCAGTTCTTTTAGTAAAATAAAATGGCCTATTGTAATGAACCTTGGCTTCTAATACAGTATCTATTTTATTGTCGTTACTGAAAAGTATTATTATTAAATGTTTGCCACTTTCCCAACATTGTTCGATAGTGGCCTTGCAAAGTTTATTGTCTTCTATATAGCAAATTATTTCTCCACCCTCTGTACTTTCATTGGAAATATCAATTTTCTTAATAAGAGTCAATTTTTCTTTAAAAAATAATGTTACGCCTAAGCTATTTGTTTTAAAGAGCAAAGCACCTAATGCAAGTGTTTTTAATAAACTTCTTCTTTTCATAAATTAGGCCGAATGTTCAATAATATTTATCACAACATGTCCATTAAAGGTAGGCATAAAATATCAAAGTACTAATCCGATTGTTGGCCGCTGTTGTTGATTGTCATTTTCAGCAAAATCTTTGTCTTATTGAATTGTCTGAAATGTCATCAGCTCTTTTATTGCATTTAGCTTTTGCAAGTGACGGGGTTAGTCTGAAACTGTTGAGAATGATATTATTGATATGTGGTTCATTAAACCTTATGCCTAAATAATATCCTTGTTGGAAGGCAAGTTCCACAATTTTTTCCCAGATTTCTTGTGGAGTTTTACTGGTTCCCTTTAAAAATGATTTTCCAGTAGGATTGGATGAAAGATTAAAATAAGTATCGCTTATATCAATTTCTAATCTCTCAAAACCTTTACCATCATTCAATTTACAAGGCACAAAACTAAAATATTCCTTATTATCCCACCAAGATAGTCCATGATACAGTCTCTTACTTTGTGAAGGATTGGGTCCTAAATA
>JAPLEB010000074.1 GCA_026391555.1 Bacteroidia bacterium
AAACGGGTTAGAAGGCTGCTTCGTAAGATGGGCGTGATGGCTATCTATCCGCAAAGGAACCTGAGCAAACTTGGTTTGGCGCGGTACATTCACCCGTACAAACTTAGCAAACTCGAGTTTACCCATTCGAACCAGGTGTGGTGTATTGATATAACGTATGTGCCAATGAAAAAGGGATTTCTTTATCTGACGGCCATTATAGACGTTTATAGCCGGTATATTGTTGGTTGGGGTTTGTCTAACACGTTGGATGCAGCAAATAGCCTGAAAGTACTTCAAAAGGCGATTGTTAACTTTGGTAAGCCAGAAATAATAAACTCTGATCAGGGATCTCAATTTACTTGTGAAAATTGGACAGAATATCTTACAAAACAAGAGATTACAATCAGTATGGACGGAAAAGGCAGATGTCTGGATAACATTTGGATAGAAAGATTTTGGAGAACTATTAAACAGGAGTATATTTACATTAATCCTGCTGAAGACGGTAAAGTCCTTTTCAAGGGTATAAAAAAGTTCCTTGATTATTACAACAACCGCCGTTCACATCGAAGTCTTGACCGTAAAGCTCCGTTTGATTGGTACGAATATGCAGCATAGAAAATGATAGAAGAAAAGAAAAAGAGCAAAGGTTTTTGCAGTCTGACTTATCAACAAAAAACAGAGATGTTAACAAAAGAAAAAAGTAACAAAAAAGAAAAGGGTGTTAATAACCAGAATAACTCTCCGTTTCACTTCGAGTTATTTCCGGTTATTAACACTTTCAAAACATCATCATCAATATTAAAACTAATCTTAAAAACCAACTCCGGTGGTTGAAGAAAGGGGAGTATTAAACTGATTGCATGGATATTTTGTTTTTTATTAACATTCACCATTTTATGTTCATCCATTGGGGACATTTCAAATAATTCGGGATTTGCAATATAAATTGCTGCAAGTTCTTCTCCCCTGCCTGGCTTTTCATATCTGTCTGACTTTTTGTTGAAATTTAGAAGTGCTTTTGCCAGAGTTGTTTCTCCCTTTCTGCATTGATTAATAAAACCATGATCGAATATGACAAATTCACTATTCAGGGTGGAAATAATATCAATATCAATGCCTGATTGAAACAGAAAATCAACTGCGGTCTTGTCATATTCATAATTATAGCCATGCATAGGATTAACCGATTCATTATACCATATCAGTTCTTCAATGTTTGTTTACCATCGGATACTAAAATGGCTTTTACTGTAATTATGGGATGCGATAAAAGAATACTTATTGCTCGAAGATCACTGTCATTACAGTCAGTATCAATTATAATACTATGTTTTAATCTTGAATGTAGCGGGCTTGCCCAAAGGGTAGTCCCCATTGTCAATAAGAGAACTGTAAAAAGGTATTTTTTCATTTCAAAAGGACTTTTTTATTCATTATTAAAGTTTCATTTTAATTCCCCCGAAAACAGTTATACCGGGCATCGGATAATAACTGTTATTCTCATATTTCTGATTTAAAATATTCTCGGCGCTGATAAAGAGTCCGGCAAATTTCCAGACCTGATATGAAACTTTGGAATTCAATAGTGTGTAATTCTGAAAACTTATTTTTGTTGAGGGATTCGTGTCGAGATGATTCACATACTCTGCACTTGCCGTAAAAAGCCACTTATTGAGACGGTAATCACAACTCAGGAAAAGATGATGTTTCGGCGTTGCATAAACCGGACTCTTCATATTGATATAGGAGTAAGTAAGATTCAGTGCCAGGTTATTGAGAGGACTTGCATTTGCTCCAAACTCAATCCCTTTATTGTTTACTTTACCCGCATTCTGTAATCCCTGCATGGGGACTGTTATGATCATGTTATCACCTTTAACAATATAACCTGTCAATTCGAGTTTCAGCTTCTGATTAAAGAACGATTGTAACAAACCTGTTTCATAGCTCATTATTGTTTCAGGGTTCAGGTTCACATTGTGATTCCATATATAAAGTTCCTGTATCGTAGGACTTCTGAATCCCTTTGATATTGAAGCCTTAAAAGTTGTATTCTCTATAATTTTATAAGCCAGTCCGCCGGAAGGTATCCACTTTGTGCCGTATACCTGGTGATCCTGAAGGCGCAAACCGGCATTAAGAGTCAGCCTGTAGAATAAAGTCTGTTGCATAAAACCATAAATACCTGCATCGTAAACTGTTGTATCCTTGAATACAATTGCCTGGCCGCCCATGGCTTTTTCATTTTCGGCTATGCCTCCGTAATCAAGGTAATCAGCGCCTAAAGTCAGGTTATTCCCCTTGAACAGTCTTATTGATTCAAAGATATTAAGACCATAATTTGCATCTTTAGAGTGGAACCCGTCAGAGATATTATGTTCGCCAAAATTATAAAATAGTTTTACTGATCCTGAATACTTTTCATAATTGTTGTCTACTGTAAATGACCAGTAGCCCCTTGTGATATCTATTTTACTTCCGGGAATTGCATTAACAGTATCTGGGCCGGGATCAGAAGCTTTAAAGTGAACGAGGCTGAAATCTGAATTAACATGTATATTATTACTCAGGTCATACGAAAATTTTAAATATCC
>JAPLEB010000075.1 GCA_026391555.1 Bacteroidia bacterium
GCTTCAAATGGAATCCGAATAACGGTGGTAAGTGCCTATAAATACGTCAGGTGAACGGATTTAGAGCAACGTGAGACTTCATGCCTGGCACTATCCCGCCAAAGCGGGACAGGCTATGCCACATGAAGTCCTCTTTATTAGCGTTTCGTTTATTTTTTTTATGGTCTTTACTGAAATTGTTTTATTTCTTCATCAACGGATCTGCAATTTTTTTTCTTTTAGCATTTGTAGCCCTCTTAGATGGGGCTTTTTTAGGGGAATGCTTTGCTTTATAAGCACGAATATAATTGCTAATTGCAAATTCTTCTTCATTTGTCAGCGGTCGGCTCTTGATTACAAGGTCTACACCGTCTGGTTCTTTGATATGACCCATTTTTTTTATGTTTTAAAATATTTATTAACTAGTTGTTGTGCTACAGGGGGTTGAATTATCATTAATTGATTTCCAAAATGATATGCCCCTAAAGTTTTTTCGTAATGCTCAATTAGTTTGGTTTTAGCTGTAAACGAAACGAAGCCATCAAACCCGTTTTGAAACGAAGCTTTGCATGCATAAGCCACCAAATTACCTGGAACTCCATCGTAAAGTTTTTTGTGTCCAAGATTAAATGGAGCACTCTCTAATAAATCCATATAAAGATGGTCTGGCTTAATTGTAAAACTCAAAAGTCCTTGAATAATATTTGGATTATTGGTTATTGTGAGTTTAAAAACCTCTCTCTTGTTATTATCCAATTCTTGTTTCCAGTTGAAGTTCCATCCACTTTTAGTTGTTACTTTTTTAAGGTCAGCCCGTGTTAACCGACTAATCTCAGTCTGAAAACTATCACCTGATATTGTGTTTTGGATAGAGTCCGTCAGTTTGTCTATGACAAAATCAAGCTGTATCGTTTTATTTTTTTTCACTCATCAAAGTTACGAAAATCAGTGCTGCTTTACAATTAAATTTTAAGTTTGAACTGTCCTAAAGATAGAGTGTAAATATATGTTAAGCTGTTATTCAGCAAATCCACTATGTCGTAATTTTTGCATTCCGATAGCTATCGGAACCCGGCGAAAGATAAAACTGGCTCGGTTGCAGGATTTGTCCAGAGCCGAAGTCACGGATTTGGCAGATGGATGAAACGTTATTCGTCAGGATAAAGTTGTCAAAGTGGCGCGCAAAAATTGTGACAAGTTTATTACCACACCGTCCGTGTAGCTGCTGTTTATTTTTTTTCAATCTGTCTTAGAATGTCAGCCATCATTTCTATTTGGACTTTTTGTATCTCTAAAAGTTCCTGTTGCTGGTCTATGATAAAATGGTCGATTTTTTCGTGTAATGTTCTAATTTCTAATTCTGATTTAAGATTTATCATGTAATCTTTCTTAGCTCTTTGCCTGTCTTTATCTTCCTGCCGGTTCTGGCTCATCATAATCACAGGTGCTTGAAGAGCTGCAAGGCATGATAAGATTAAATTTAAAAGTATAAAAGGGAACGGGTCAAAACTTTTATTAACGAGCCAAAATACATTAATAGTGATCCATATGAATATAAATATTCCAAAAGATATAATAAATGTCCAACTGCCACCAAATGAAGCGACCTTGTCAGCAATTTTTTGTCCAGTAGTTAAAACTTGCTGATCTTCTCCTTCTATTTTGTCTGCTAAAGTCGAATTTTTTGTCAAAGAAGCTAAAACAGTTTTTTCCAGCTCTGTAAGTTCTCCAATTTCTGTGTTAAGGTAATCAGAGATGTATCTTTCTCTATATGTGTTTAACTCACTACGAGATAAATAACTCTCATGAGAAAACTGAGGTTTATCTTTTTGAATCAAATTCAAAATAGGATGTCGGATTGTTTTCGCTGAGATTTTTTCAGAGATCGGGAATTCCATGTTTGATAAGTCACTTCGGAAGGTATCCATTATAATATTTTTTCGTTTAGAAATATGATTGACTACAAATTTAATAAGACTTCAATAAAAAGGCACAAAAGTCTTTAATATTGGAAGGTTGTCTCAATGCTAGGATATGTAGAAAATGGCAGCTAACGGCAGTTTGTCCAATAACCTTTTTTAGTTCATAATTTTTCATTTGATTTAAGCCGGTACCGGCGACCACGGAAATTTTCTGTCCCAAACATCTAACCGGAAAAAAGTAGTCTGAAAGGGGCTGATTTTTGATCTGTGATGGTCTATTGTGCTCAAAAACAGCGAAATGAT
>JAPLEB010000143.1 GCA_026391555.1 Bacteroidia bacterium
AATCTCCCGTGATCTCGAACGCTGGTACAAAATGAGAATCAGAGGCCAGGAAGACCCCTTTTTGAAGATAGGCGAAGCCAACGAACAAAGTAAAAAGGGTGTAAGCGATGTGGTGTACAGTCTCCGCGATATCAATTTCGAGGCTCAGCAAGGGGAAGCACTTGGGCATTATTGGCAAGAACGGCGCGGGCAAAAGCACCTTGTTAAAAATCATCTCCCGTGTTACCAGCCTCACCACCGGCAAAATTCAAATAAAATGACCTTGAGCTATACCGATTACATCAAACGCACCGTTTGAATTGCAGTGATATAAGAATGAAGAACGAATCAGAAAACATAGAGTTCAAACAAAGTTGGCGCGATGAATACCTAAAATGGATATCTGGTTTTGCCAATGCCTCGGGTGGTAAGTTACTAATTGGTGTGGACGATGCTGGTAATGTTGTCGGTTTGAAGGATGCTCAAAGACTGATGGAAGACATACCAAATAAAATTGTCAACTATCTTGGAATCATTGCTGATGTAAAGTTATTACAGGCTGAAGATAAAGCATATATCGAAATTTCGATTTCTCCTTCCAGTGTACCAATCTCCTTCAAGGGAATCTATCATTATCGCTCGGGTAGCACAAAACAAGAGTTGAAAGGAACTGTCTTGCATCAATTTCTTCTGAAACGATTAGGACGAACCTGGGATGATTTGCCTTGCGAAAATGCTGTTATTCAGGATATTGATCAAGATGCCATTGATTATTTTTTTAGAAAGACATTCGTTAGTAAACGCTTGCCGGATAATGCCGGTAATGTTGATTTGAAAACGACACTTCAAAACCTCGACTTACTAACCGGAGGTGATAAGCTAAAAAGCGCTGCATTGTTATTGTTTGGCAAACGACCTTCACAATTCTTTCCGTCTGTTTCATTCAAAATCGGACGTTTTATTGATGGTGACGATGATCTTCGATTTCAGGATGTCGTGGAAGGCAATATTTTGCAAATGGCCGATAAGGTAATGGAGATCCTAAAATCCAAATACTTGATTTCTCCTATCCATTACGAAGGTTTGCAGCGCATCGAGCAACTTGAAGTGCCGGAAGAGTCACTCCGTGAAGCTATATTCAATGCAATCATCCATAAGGACTATACGGGTGCACCTATCCAATTGAGTGTGTATAACGATAAACTGATCCTTTGGAACGAAGGCCATTTACCCGAAGATTTTACCATTGAAACACTGCTGGGGGAACATCCTTCCAGACCATACAACAAAAACATTGCTGATGTTTTCTTTAAAGCAGGGTTTATTGAAGCCTGGGGAAGGGGTATTTCCAAAATAATCAATGGGTTTACAAAAGCCAGCCTTCCAGCTCCGGTTTTTCAAGCTACAATGGGTGGCATTTTGGTAACCATTAAAAGAGGTGCACCAATGATGAATGAATCTAAAGAGCATGTTAATGTCACAGAAGATGTCACAGAAGATGTCACAGAAGATGTCACAGAAGATGTCACAGAAAATAGGTTGGAATCTGTTTTGAGATTAATAAGGAATGATAGCGCTATTACCACAACCAAATTGGCCCAATTACTTAATGTGACAAGAAGGACTATAGCAAGAGATGTTGAAAATTTAAAAGCTGCCGGGAAAATACGTAGAATTGGTTCAGACAAAAGTGGTTTTTGGCAAATAGTTCAATAAAATAACTATCTCCACTCAACGCTCTCCGCTCAACTCTCTCCGCTCATTAAACAATGTCCACAGTTATAAAAGTCACCAACCTCTCCAGACTCTACCGTTTAGGCGAAATAGGCACCGGCACCATCAGCCGTGACCTTGAACGCTGCAAGAACTAAGATAAAAGACAAAAGTAAAAAGACAAAAGTGGAAGAGAAGAAAAATGATTTATGTGAAAGGCTTTTTGAGTTTGCTGTTAGGGTCATTGAATTTTTGAAAACACTACCTTATTCCCCTGAAAATAAAACCATTCGGACACAACTTTCAAAAAGTGCATGTTCTTCCGGCGCTAACTACGAGGAATCACAATCGGGATCCTCGAAAGCAGATTTTACAAATAAAGTTCGAATTTCTTTAAGAGAAATGAGAGAATCAAATTATTGGCTGAGAATAATAAAAAGAACTGTAACAGAAGTCAATGGTACTGAACTTGACTATCTGATTAAAGAGTCCACTGAATTAAAAAAGATTCTTGGTTCCATCGTCCAAAAATCCAGGTAGGACAAGACAAAAGATAAAAGGCGAAAGATAAAAGTGAAAAACCAAAACAATTTAGGATCTTGAAATCAATGGTTCCAAACGTCAAAAAATCAGATCATTAGTTTGTTGTTTGTCTTTATCTTAATCACCCTGTTTTTGTCTTGTGACTTTTGTCTTTTATCTTGATTTCAAACTTTTGTCTTTTTCCTTTTGTCTTAATACTTTTTTTATAAATGTCCACCGTTATAAAAGTCACAGATCTCTTTAAGATTTATCGTCTCGGCGAAATCGGCACCGGAACTATCAGCCGTGATCTCGAACGCTGCAAGAACTAAGATAAAAGACAAAAGTAAAAAGACAAAAGTGGAAGAGAAGAAAAATGATTTATGTGAAAGACTTTTTGAATTTGCTGTAAGAGTCATTGAATTTTTAAAAACATTACCATATTCCCCTGAGAATAAAACGATCCGGACGCAGTTGTCAAAAAGTGCATGTTCTTCAGGAGCAAACTACGAAGAAGCGCAATCTGGATCCTCGAAAGCGGATTTTACTAATAAAGTTCGAATTTCTTTAAGAGAAATGAGAGAATCAAATTATTGGCCGGAATTATTAATCGAACTGTCAAAGAAATAAGGATTGCTTCGTCGTACCTCCTCACAATGACCCATTTTTTTATGAGATACGTCTGTCAATGTTCAAAGAAATAGATTCTATACTTTAGGGGCGCGATGGCAGACCGAAAATGGTGCGAACTTCAGCCAAAACGGTAGCGCCAACAAGGCACGTGTAGCAGGCGCCCGTTTTGGTTGAAGTTGTCATTTTCGGCGCCCTTTTCTTTGGTTCGTTTCTTTTGGACGAACAAAAGAAATGAACAATAAAAGTATATTAAGAATCGAAACCCCAAGCTAATCCGAACTTACTAAAGGTACCCTACTAACATTTTTAAATTAATGTCTACTGTTATTCAAGTAACGAATCTTTCTAAAATCTATCGCCTGGGAGAGATAGGCACCGGAACCATCTCCCGTGATCTCGAACGCTGGTACAAGATGAAGATCCGTGGTAAGGAAGACCCCTTTTTAAAAATAGGAGAGACCAACCAGCGCGACAAAAAGGGAGTAAGCGAAGTTGTATTTGCACTCAAAGACATTAATTTCAAGGAATTTTATGAAAAAAATATTTTTAGAATGATTACTTAAAGCAATATCTTTGTAGTTAAATGGATAACGGTGAACGAAAAGGAATTTTACATATACTTAGGAACCCATCTTAAAGACAGAATCAGACTTCGCTTTAAAAAAGACAAAGGTCAAATATTGGATTTGGTGTTGCAATACGAAACGATACTAAATAAGAAATGGGTAGTAATAGTAAGGTATGATTGTGCACATGGATTTTTTCATAGAGATTTATTGCATCCGAATGGAGACAAAGAAAAGAAAGTAATTGACATACCAGATTTAAAATATGGGATTTCATTCGCAAAGCAAGATTTAGAGGACAAGTGGGAATGGTACAAAGAACAATATTTAAAAAAACTTAAAAATGACAAATAAAGAGCAAATACAGAGAGATATAGCAATAGCGTTTGATTTCGTTGAGCAAATAATAGATACCCCGGATATCCTTGACAAAATTCCCGATGGTACTTCGGTCACATTTCTTGATAGTGAAAATGTTAAGCCGGAAAAGCTTATTAGCAGAAGTACGGCAAAGAAATACATTAAAGTTAAAAGACACTTTGAAGTATTATAAAAAAAAGGTTGAGGCTACGGTTAAGGCTAAGGTTAAGAGGATTCCACTCTATTTCTCAAAACTTTGGTTCATAAACTAACAGCGTAAAACGTAGAACATAGAGCGTCGAGAGTCTTTGGTCGAAAACTACTGACAAATCCTTCACTCTCCGCTTTCTCAACGCTCAACTCTTTACGCTCAACGCTCATAACTTTTGTCTTTTTACTTTTGTCTTAATACTTTTTTATAAATGTCCACTGTTATAAAAGTCACAGATCTCTCTAAGATTTATCGTCTCGGCGAAATCGGCACCATCAGCCGCGATGTCGAACGCTGGTGAATGAAAGTTGTTTCGTTATGCCGTTATGCCGTTATGCCGTTATGATGTTATGTCGTTATGTCGTTATGTCGTTATGTTGTTATGTCGTTATGTCGTTATGTTGTTATGTCGTTATGACGTTATGATGTTATGTTGTTATGATGTTATGCCGGGAAAAGGCAGAGACTTATATGCAATAAAACTGATTTTATTCTTTTAAGGTGCGTTGGCAATCCGAAAATGGTGTGAACTTCGGAACTTCCCGTAGTGCCAATAAGGCTTGTGTAGCAGGCGCAGGGAAGTTCTGAAGTTATCATTTTCGGCGCCCTTTTCTTTGGTTCGTTTCTTTTGGACGAACAAAAGAAATGAACAATAAAAGTATATTCTAAGAATCAAACCCCCAAGCTAATCCGAACTTACTAAAGATACCCTACTAACATTTTTAAATTAATGTCTACTGTTATTCAAGTAACGAATCTTTCTAAAATCTACCGCCTCGGAGAGATAGGTACAGGCACAATTTCCCGCGATCTCGAACGCTGGTACAAAATGAGAATCAGAGGCCAGGAAGACCCCTTTTTAAAGATAGGTGAAACCAACCAACGCAATAAAAAGGGAGTAAGCGATGTGGTATATGCACTCAAAGATATTAATTTTGAGGTTCAGCAAGGTGAGGCACTCGGTATAATAGGCAAAAACGGAGCGGGTAAGAGTACTTTACTAAAAATAATCTCAAGGGTTACCAGCCCAACTACAGGGAATATTAAAATAAAAGGTCGTGTTGCAAGTCTTTTGGAAGTGGGTACGGGTTTTCATCCGGAATTAACAGGCCGTGAAAACATATATCTAAATGGAGCGATCCTTGGAATGCGGAAAAAAGAGATAACCCGCAAGTTAGATGAGATAATTGACTTCAGCGGAGTTGAACGATATATCGATACGCCTGTTAAGCGATACAGCAGTGGGATGTATGTACGTCTGGCTTTTGCAGTGGCAGCTCATTTGGAAAGCGAAATACTAATTGTAGATGAAGTCCTTGCAGTGGGCGATGCTGAGTTTCAAAAAAAGTGTTTGGGGAAAATGGACCAAGTAAGCAAGGGCGAAGGGAAAACAATTTTATTTGTCAGCCATAATATGTCAGCTATCAGGCAATTATGCAGCAGCGGGATTGTTTTGGTAGATGGGCAGGAAAAATATTCAGGAATTATAGTCGATGCCGTAGGTTTTTATTTGGATACTACCCGTAAAATAGGTTTAGGTGGGTCATTTATTAAGCAGAAACTTGAAGGGAAAGATGTTGAGCTTGTTGCTGCAGAGATATTGAATGAAGATTTTAATCCAGGTTCAGCTTTTGATATCACTGAGAATATAGTGATAAAATTGAACATTTACTGCAACCGCTCAATACCCCGATTGTATGGTTATGTAGCAATTAAAAATTCGCACGATGATTTAATGATTGAATCTGATACATTTGATCATATACCAAACTGTCTCGAAAATTTAACAACTGGAGAGAATATATTTTATTTAAAAATAGTATCTAATTTGCTGGCAGTCGGAGAATACCGGTTCTATCTTTCTTTAGCTTCTGAGTACGCCAATAATTTTTTGGTGGACACCCCTGGTGATTTGTTAAAGTTCACTTTGGTAGATCATTCCACCCAAAGAGGGCACCGAAGAACATCCAAAACCAGTTATTTAATTAAATGGGAATTACAAAATGCTATCCAATAAACCTGACGAATGAACCCAATCCCCTATGGCCGCCATCACATCACTGAAGAGGACATTCAGGCTGTTGTTGAAGTACTCAAGTCAAATAACCTGACACAAGGTCCTAAAATTGCTGAATTTGAAGCCGCTTTCGCGGATTATATCGGGTGTAAATATGCTGTAGCTGTCAGCCATGGCACGGCTGCCTTGCATTTGTGCGCAATAGCTTTAAATGTTGAGCCAGGCCAGAAGGTTATCACAACCCCTGTCACATTTGCCGCTACGGCCAACTGTGTTCGCTATTGCGGCGGCGAGGTAGTGTTTGCAGATATCGGCCCAAATACTTATTTATTGGACATCAACAAGGTGCGGGAATTATTGGAAGCATCACCCAAAGGAATTTACAAGGGTATTATTCCGGTCGATTTTGCCGGTAGGGCTGTTGACCTTGAAACATTCCGAAAGCTGGCTGATGAATACGGATGCTGGATCATTGAAGATGCCTGCCATGCTCCGGGAGGCTATTTTACAGATTCGAAAGGGACCAGGCATAATTGTGGTAATGGGGATTTTGCTGATCTGGCCATTTTTTCTTTTCATCCGGTTAAGCATATTGCCTGTGGAGAAGGGGGGATGATTACCACCAATAATGAACAACTATATCATAAATTACGCAACCTGCGAACTCATGGAATCCAGCAGATCCCTGAATTGAGACAATTTAACCATGGCATCTGGTACTATGAAATGCAGGAATTGGGCTATAATTACCGGTTAACCGACATACAAGCTGCTTTAGGTATCAGTCAATTAAAGAGAGCACATGAGGGACTAAAAAAACGAAAGCACATTGCACGAGTTTATCAGAAAGCATTTGAAGGAAAACAATTCATCAAAGGGCAATCGGCAGTAGTTGAGGAACATGCCTATCATCTTTACGTTATCGAAGTTGAAGATCGTAAGGGTTTAATTGGCTATCTTAGAGAACAGAATATTTGGTCGCAGGTTCATTATATTCCAGTGCATTTGATGCCATATTACCGGCAGTTTGGCTGGAAAGAAGGCGATATGCCCAATGCGGAAAAATACTATAAGCATTGTTTAAGTATACCGGTGTTTCCGACACTCACAATGGAAGAACAAGCATTTGTAATCAAAACCATCAATGAATTTTATGCGTAAACCTGCTATAATCCGGCCCGTGTAGGAAGCAAGCGCATCCCGCGTAAAAATATCGAAGATTTCCTTAGAGAACCCATTATTGCCTATTCCATCGAAGTGGCTTAAAGAATAATTTTCGAAGAAATAGCTTCAATTGATAGTAAATAGACTTAAAGAATTTTTCAGCTTTTTTATCAATCCGGGATTATTAGCGATTATTAGCGATTATTAGAAGGAATTTATAAACTATTTATTATGAAGTTTAATCCTTTCAGACCAAACAGCATTGCTTCGTCCGACCTTTTTCAGGGCAGAAAGGAGGAGATGTTGTTGATTGAACAGAGTTTGTTCCAGACAAAAAACGGTAATCCGCAACACTTTTTGGTGGAAGGTGAACGGGGATTGGGAAAATCATCTCTTTTTTTGATGGTGGAACAACAGGCATCTGGCAAAATCCCACTAAGAAATTCTGAAAAAGTGAATTTCATTGTAATCAATATTGAACTTGATTCAACACAAACCTTCTTCGAAATTTTAAAGACCATTGCTGCCGATTTTAAACGAGCTTTGTCCGAAAGGGATGGAATAAAAAAACTTGCAAGTGGAGTTTGGGATTTTCTGAGCAATTGGGAAATACTGGGTGTACGTTATCATAAAATGGATGAGAATCTGATTCAACCTTATGAAATCCTGAATGAGTTGGTAGTAAATTTTGAAAGAGTCATTAAACAGGCACAAAGTGAAATTGATGGGATACTTATTCTTATAGATGAGGCAGACCGTCCCTCTGAAAAGGCCTCACTTGGAGAGCTAATAAAATTACTGACAGAAAAACTTTCAAAAAGAGGTTGCGATCAGGTTGTAATTGGTATGACTGGCCAACCGGGCCTGATAGCAAAATTGAAAGCAAGTCACGAATCTTCATCCCGTATATTTTCTGTACTTACTCTTAAACCATTAAGTGATGACGAAAACAAGGCAGTTGTTTTGAGTGGGTTGAGAAAGGCCAATCAGATAAATAAAGAACAAACAACTATAGATAATGAGGCATTGAAGCTGATATCGCAGTTATCAGAAGGTTATCCTCACTTTTTGCAGGAATTTGCTTCTAAAGCTTTTGAAAAAGATGTTGATGGCCGAATTTGTATTGAGGATGTAAAAGAGGGGGCTTTCGGCGTACACGGTGCGCTCAAACAATTGGGCCACAAATATTTTAATGAGTTGTATTTCACCCAGATTGGCTCTGATGAATACAGGAGAGTACTGCAAGCCATGTCTCAATTTTCTGATTCGTGGGTAAACGGGGAAAAAATAAAGAATGAAATAACCATTAAAGATACCACCTTAAATAATGCTTTGCAAGCCCTGAAGACAAGGAATATCATTATCCCAAATCCCGGACATATCGGAGAATTCAGGTTACCAACCAAGTCTTTTGCTGCCTGGATAAAAGCATTTTACATGTTAGATGAAGAACCGTTCACCGGGAATTATGCAGAACCTGAAAATGAACAAGGAACAGGGGAATGACACTTAAAATCCTCATCGACAACGATGGAAGCTCTCAATTGGTAGTGGGCTACTGCTTTTACTAACAATAAACGATGGTTGTAAAATGAAAAACCTGGCAATTATCCCGGCACGTGGCGGAAGCAAGCGCATCCCGCGTAAAAATATCAAAGATTTTCTTGGCAAACCCATTATTGCCTATTCCATTGAAGCGGCTTTACAAAGTGGTTTGTTCGAGGAAGTGATGGTTTCTACTGAACAAAGATTTCCAAATTCTTTATAAACCAATTATTGCAAATATTGTATAAGGAATGAATCTAAAAGAACTTGAAAAAATAATATTACAAGGTGAGTCTGATACTGTAGAATTCAAAAGCAGTTTTAATGCACAAACCATTGAAACATTGGTTGCTTTTGCCAATTTAAAGGGCGGTGCAGTATATGTTGGTGTTTCTGACAATGGTGAAATCACGGGGGTATCAGTAAATCCTGAAACTATTCAGCAATGGATAAATGAAATTAAAACAAAAACAGAACCATCAATTATTTCTGATATTGAAATCATAAAAATAATTGATAAAACCGTAGTAAAGATTTCAATTAGCGAGTTCCCTGTGAAGCCTGTTTCATCCAGAGGCCGGTTTTACATCAGGAAAAACAACTCAAATCATCTGCTTGCCCCGAATGAAATTTCTGATATTTACATGCATTGCATGCAGCTTTCATGGGATTCTTATTTATACCAGAATGCCGCAATAAAAAATCTCGATTTAAGTAAGGTGTTATTATTTATTCGAAAAGTAAATGAAGTAAGACGGTTTTTTCTTGAAGATGATGAAATAAAGGCATTGGAAAAGCTGGGGTTGGTAAAAGATGGCAAGCCAACCAATGCAGCCATGATACTGTTTTCGAAAGAAAATTTAAGGTACAACGTACATATCGGAAGATTTAAAACACCCGATTTAATTACTGCCGATAAAATGATAAATGGAAGTCTTTTTGACGTACTTGAAGAATCTATGCGGGAAATTCTTGGACATCTAAAATTTGCATTTGAAATAACCGGTAAAACAACTCAACGAACAGAAATACCGGAATACCCGTTGGAGGCTATAAGAGAACTTTTAGTAAACGCATTGGTGCATCGTGATTACAGAAGTCCCATTGATATTCAGATTAAAATATTTGACCAATCCATTAGTGTTTTTAATCCAAGCGGGCTATATGGTAACCTTACAGTAGACGATTTGAAAACAGATAACTATAGGGCAAGCACCCGAAATAAGTTGATAGCAGAAGCATTTTATTTAACAAAGGACATTGAAAAATATGGCAGCGGTTTTATTCGTATAAGAAAAGCCATTTCTGATTATCCTACCATGAAATTTGAGTACAAAGAAATTGCAAATGGCTTCATGGCCGGACTAAGTTATCGTTTACAAAAAACTGTTACTAAAGATGTCGTAGATAATGTCACTGATGATGTCACTGATGATGTCACTGATGATGTCACTGATAATGTCACTGATAATGTCACTGATAATGTCACTGATAATGTCACTGATAATGTCACTGATAATGTCACTGATAATGTCACTGATAATAGAAAGATAAATATTCTTAATAAGATTAAAGTAAATAATAAAATCTCAATTGATCAGCTATCTGAAATTTTAAAAGTAACCAGACGAACAATAATACGTGATTTAGAGATATTAAGAAAACAAAATATCATCAAACGCATCGGACCTGATAAAGGGGGCCACTGGGAGGTTGTAAAATGAAAAACCTCGCCATAATCCCCGCCCGTAGTGGTAGTAAGTTTACCCTGCGAAAATGAAATCTTTTCCCAGGTTTATTATATCCCGGTACATCTAATGCGGTATTATCGACAGTTTGGCTGGAAAGATGGCGATTTGCCCAATGCCGAAAAATATTACAAGCATTGTTTAAGTTTGCCTATGTATCCTACTTTAGACGATGTGGAACAATTATTTGTAATAAAATCAATAAATGAATTTTATGAAAATAGGAAATAGTTTTATTTCTGATAATGATATTTATTTCTGGGTAGAAGAAGGCCAAGCCAGTCTTGGAAATTTTGATACTGCAATTAAATATATTCAAACCTCTTATGAAGTTGGAGCAAATGGTATCGAGTTTCAATTAGCTATCCCTGAAGATCTCTATGTATCTTCCCATCCTTACATTGAACATTATAAGAAGATCCAATACACCACAACTCAGATTAAAAAACTCATAGAATATGCGAGAAAATTGAGTGTTAATTTTATTGCTACTGCGTTATCAAAAAGTCTAATACCGATTCTTGCAGAAAATGGATGTGATGCTTTTGTCATAAATGCATCAGACATTAATAATCCGGGAATCATAGATCCGGTAATTGAAAGCCAAATACCTTTTTTTATTAGTTTGCCGCTTGCCACGGAAAATGAAATTGACTGGATTAGCAATAGATGCATATCTAAGCGAGCGAAGAATTATGTTTTAATGCATGGCCAGCACACGATGGCAAGTGGTGAACAAGGCGTAATGCCAGAAGATAGCAACCTAGGGTTTATTTCAACTTTAAAATCAAAATATGGACTACCTGTAGGATATATTGATCATTCTACAAGTAGTACCATGCCTGCGCTTGCCAGAGCTGCCGGAGCCAATTTTATATCAAAGCATTTAATACTCAATAAAAAACATCAAGGGCCAGATTGGTTCGTATGTCAGGAACCTCAGGAAATGAAAGCAACAATTGAATACACACGAAAGATTAGTAAAAGTTTGTCTGTAAAAGAAAAAGTACTTGCACCTGGAGAGTATTTGGATAAGACTGTTATGAGAAGGAGCATTGTTGCGGCTGATTATATTAAAAAGGGAACTTCTATTAAAAGAGAAATGCTGGCCTTTAAAAGACCTGGGACAGGGATGCCCCCTGATCAGTTTGAAAGCTTAATCGGTCTTATTGCAATAAGGGATATCCTCAAAGATGACATTCTAAACTTAAACCTATTTGAACCATGAATTTTGAATTAAAAGATAGAATAGCTATTGTTGGTGGTAGCAGTAAAGGACTAGGAAAAGCTTGTGCAATATCGCTTGCAAAAGAAGGAGCTAAAATAGTATTGTGCGCCAATGACAGTGCATCATTGGAAAAAACAAAACAAGAAATAGAGGCCATTGGGGTTTCTGTTTTAGCCTTATTGGTTGACATGTCATTGGAAATAGACAATGAGAGAATTATTAAAGAGACAATTTTAGAATTTGGGCGCATTGATATCCTAATAAACAATTCAGGTGGCCCTAAGCCTGGGTCATTTTACGATATCTCCAACAATGATTGGGATGATGCATATAATTCAGTTCTAAAGTATAATGTACGAATGATAAAAGGTTGTTTGCCTTATATGGAAAAGTTGGGCTGGGGGCGAATAATAAATATAACTTCTTTAGCAGTAAAAGAACCGGCAAAAACTTTAGTATTATCTAATGTATTCCGTGCAGGTGTAGTTAGTCTTGCAAAAAGTTTAAGCAAAGATCTTATAAGTAAAGGAATTACTATCAATAATATCTGTCCCGGTGCATTTAAAACTGATAGGGCAAAGGAGCTAATGCAAAAACGTGCTGACGAATCAGGTTCCACTGTTGACGAAATTGAAGAACAGACTGTAAGAAATTTTCCACAGAAAAGATATCAGCATCCAGAGGAACTTGGTGATTTGGTATGCTTTTTAGCATCTGAAAGAGCCGCTGCTATTACCGGGACAACAATTCAAATAGATGGAGGAATTTCTAACTCTTTATTATAATCATTATTGAAATCGTTATGATCATCGCATTTGTACCATGCCGACTTCAATCTTCAAGGTTGCCAAATAAGGCAATTCAACCGATTTATGGAATATCAGCAATCGAAAGGTGTCTTATAAATACACTTGCAATTCCAGGTATTGATAAAGTCATACTTGCAACATCGACAAATAATGAGGATGATTTATTAATGAATTTTAGTCTTAAGGGTAAAATCGAAGTTGTCAGAGGCTCTGCGGATGATGTTTTAGAGCGTTTTATTCCATCGATCCAAAAATACAAACCAGATCATATTGTCAGGGTAACAGGTGATTGTCCCCTGGTATCGCCTGAGTTAGGAGAACTTACCATTAATAAACATCTGCAGAAAGGTTGTGATGCAACCTTTACCACCTCAAAAGTTGCCCTGGGAACAGCTTGTGAGGTATATAAGAGTGAAGCAATATTAAGACTCAGAGAACTAATTAAGGTGACAAATCATAGTGAATATCTGGTTTATTACTTTTTGAACAATCCAACTCATTTTACCTTGAATGTTTTTGATGCCCCTGATCAATTTATAAAACCATGGAGATTAACACTTGATGAGAAGAATGATCTTGAATTGCTGAATTTAATATATAAAACACTAGATGTTGGAGAAAGGCCTGTTTATTTTAGTGAAGTAGAAACTTTTTTCGAAAGATTTCCAGAAACTGCCCAAATTAACATTGGAAATATTGTAAAATATAGAGATAATAAAGAATTAGTTGAATTCCTCAAAAAAGCAACGAGTCTCTAGTCCTACAAGTTATGATAATGCATCTGCTTATGATCTTTCTCTGCAATGATAGCAGCCACAGATAATAACACAGAAGATTGGCATCGTGCAGAACTGATGTTTAATGCATGGCAAGCAAAAGATTCAGGTTACACAAAAACTCACAATATAGAATAACAACATGACAAAGACCTTGATGAAAAAATGGCACAGCCACGAAGGAACCATTGCTGCCTCTTCTAATGGCTTTGATTTAATAGATTGCAAGTTTTGCGGATTCAAACACATCATTCCCATCCCAACAGCAGAGGAATTGGAACAGGCTTATCAACATGACTACTATACAAAAGAAAAACCACTTTACATCGAACGATTTCGGGACGATCTCGACTGGTGGAATATTGTCTATTCTCAGCGTTACGAAATTCTTGAACGGCATTTACCTGATTCACATAGATCATTACTTGATATTGGTTCCGGGCCAGGCTACTTTTTGCTAAATGGGCAGAAACGTGGTTGGAATGTAAGGGGTATAGAACCATCTGTGCAAGCGGCTGAGCATAGTCGGAACTTGGGTTTTGAGGTGAACAATACATTTTTTCTAAAGAAACTGCTCCAAAGTTAGGGTTATTCGATGCTATCAATATGAGCGAGGTGTTGAGATTACTGATGAGGGAAAAACGCAAATGGTTTGGCCCGAATACAGAGATTCCAGATCCCAGGATTTGAAAAAGGTTTACCACGATGCAGGGCAATGGTATTGGCTGAATTTAAAACAAGTTGAGGATTCTGTCTTTTCTCAAAACACTGGTTCGGTTGTTCTTTCTGAGGATGAAGTGCAGGATATTGACAATTTGACCGACTGGAAGCTGGCAGAAATGAAATATAAGCTCTTAAATGAAGCCTAGGATTCTTATCCATAGGTATTGCAGTTCACAGATAGCAATGGACTATTACCTTCAAAAACTATAAGCGATGATTGTAAAGAATAGTTATGGCTTTTTTGTTATAGAAAACAAACCATCCAAACAAGAGTTGGGAAATTATTATAAAAAAAAATATTTCCAATCAGATAAAGGAAATTACGAGAAAAAATACACTGACGAAGAATTAAAATTCCTTCGAAATAAACTTGAAGAAAAATTATTTGTTGTTACCCAACAACTTGGCATTAAAGACAATGTTTCATTTCTTGATATTGGCGCAGGTGAAGGGTGGGCTATGAGTTTTTTCCAAGAAAAAGGATGGAGTGTTGTTGGACTGGACTATAGTGAATTTGGTTGTAAAAATCACAATAGTCATTTAATCAGGGAATTGATTGTCGGTGATATTTATAAATCAATTAAAACCCTCATAAGAAAAAACAAAAAATTTGATGTTATACTTCTTGACAATGTGCTAGAACATGTCATTGATCCTTTTTCATTATTAGAAGATTGTAAAAAACTTGCTAATAAATCTGCTTGCTTGATAATAGAAGTTCCAAACGATTTTTCTATTTTGCAATCCTTTCTTTTTGAAAAAAAGATAATTGATAATCAATTTTGGATAGCATTACCCGATCACTTATCGTACTTTAATAAAGAAGGATTAAATAATATTTGCAAAGATGCAGGATGGGAAAATGTGTTATCAATTGCTGATTATCCAATTGATTTACATCTTCTTAATGAAAATACAAATTATTCTAAAGATAAATCAAAAGGCAAATCTTGTCATTTGTCCCGAATAGCAACAGATAATTTGCTTCATTCTATTTCTACCGAAAGAACGGTGGCACTTTATAAAGCCTATGCTGATTTGGGATTGGGGCGACAAATTATTGGGTTTTTCATTTAAGACAAAATCAATGTACGCTCATTTGTTAAAAAACTCGTCATTTTCATTTCAAGATTATTCAATCGTCCCTTTGCGCGAGCAAGATATACTGAGAATAAAAGATTGGCGAAATGCTCAACTTGATGTTTTACGTCAAAAGCGCGAACTAACAAATGAGGACCAAGTACAA
Source organism: Bacteroidia bacterium (assembly GCA_026391555.1). Classification (GTDB taxonomy): domain Bacteria; phylum Bacteroidota; class Bacteroidia; order Bacteroidales; family VadinHA17; genus LD21. The sequence continues at coordinate 15,241 of JAPLEB010000143.1, forward strand.
TATTATGACAATACTATCAAACAAACATTTATTCATCCAACGCCTTCTCAAATGCTTTTTAGTTTCTTGCAAAGTTATGACTGCATTGGATATGGTGGGATTACAAATATTGATTGGGAATCGAAACGTACTGAGCTTTCTTTTTTGCTTGATACTGTACGTGCTAATACCCCAACCATTTATGTTAAAGAGTTTTCAATTTTCATAACATTGATTAAGCAACTAATTTTTGATGATTTACAGTTTAATCGTGTTTTTACTGAAACATATGATATTAGACCACTTCATATTTCCATTCTTGAGAATAATGGTTTTGTTTTTGAAGGTAGATTGCGACATCATGTTATGATTAATGGTGAATTAGTGGATTCATTGTTTCATGGATTTATTAAAGAACAATATGTCAATAAAAAATAAAAGAGTTTTCGTAAGTGGAGGTGCTGGTGTAATTGGGCACCAGTTATGCCCTTTGCTTCAATCGTCAGGAGCAATTGTGATGGTAGGTGATCTGAAATCTCGTCCAATAAATTGGAATGGCGAAATTCTTTATCGTCAAGGTGATTTAAATTTTATGACACAAAGTGAAATTGAATCATTTCAACCTGAAATTTTCATCCATTTAGCAGCGACATTTGAACGATCAACTGAAAGCTACGAATTTTGGGAAGAGAATTTTTTGCATAATGTTAATTTAAGTCATTACTTGATAGGCATTATGAAAGACTTGTCATCGCTCAAACGAGTCATCTTTGCGTCGAGTTATCTTATTTATGATCCCAATTTGTATAGTTTCAATTCAGCCCAATCCAAGCCCTATAGTCTTAAAGAAACCGATCCAGTTTATCCAAGGAATTTGACTGGAATGGCAAAGTTTGCTCATGAAATTGAAATTCGATTCCTTGAAGGATTTAAGAAAGATTCGGTTTCTTTTGTAAATGTTCGTATTTATCGTGGATATGGCAAAGGTTCCCGATGTATAATTTCGAGATGGATACGTTCATTAATAAAAGGAGAAGAAATATTTATCTACAGAAGTGAAGGGATATTCGACTATATTTATGCTGAGGACACTGCATTAGGTTTATTAAAACTGGCTGAATATCACACAGTTAACGGAATAATAAATTTAGGTACTGGCAAAGCTCGGCGGGTTTCTGATGTTATAGATGTTTTGAAAAAATATTTTCCTGATATGAAATATTCCGAAGTTGAATCGGATATTCCTTATGAAGCTTCACAAGCAGACATGTCACTATTTGAGAAGTCAATTGGGTGGATACCTGAACGTTTTATTGAAAATGCAATTCCTGATATTATTGAATATGAAATGACTCATGACAATATTGAGCAAAAGGCATTTAATATTTTGGTAACAAGTATTTCACGAAAGATTCCAATGATAAATGCTGTGAGGAATGCTAGTAAAAAATTTGGCACACAAATAAAAGTTTTTGGTGGAGACCTAGATCCTAATTGCGTAGGACGATATTTTGTTGATACTTTTTGGGAAATGCCAAGAATATCTGAGTTATCTCAAGAAAAAATAATAGATTTTTGTAAAACAAATAATATCAAAGCGATAATTCCTTCACGAGATGGAGAACTTCAATTCTGGGCTTCAATCAAAGACCAGCTTAATAATATTGGCGTACATGTGTTAATAAGCCCATTGCAAGGAGTTGTAAATTGTTTAGATAAACTAATATTCAGCCAAATACTTTTAAAAAATGGACTACCAGCGATTCCTTCATTTATTGATATAAAAGAAATTAAAACAACAAATCTGGTTGTAAAAGAAAGATATGGTGCCGGCTCATTGGATATTGCATTGAATGTATCAAAAAATGTAGCGATACAGCACGCTAAAAAATTAAGCTCTCCAATATTTCAACCATTCATTGAAGGAAAAGAATTCAGCGTAGATGTTTATATTGACAAAACTGGGAAAGCCAAAGGAGCCGTTGTAAGAAGTAGAGATTTAATTCTAAATGGTGAATCACAGATTACTTCCACCATTTCAAATCCCCAACTTGAAACTCTATGCTGCAATATTGCTGAAAAGCTTCAATTATATGGTCACATTGTACTTCAAATACTTGAAGATGAAGATAAAAAATTTCATGTTATAGAATGTAATAGCCGTTTTGGTGGAGCTTCCACATTGAGTATAGCTATGGGACTTGATTCCTTTTATTGGTTCATACTAGAAGGATCCAATGTTGATCTTACTCAATACTCTTTTGTTCGCTCAAGAATTGAAAAAACCCAAGTTAGATTTCCGGAAGATATTGTTATAAATGGTTCTTGTATTTGATTTAGATGACACTTTGTATGCAGAGAAAAGCTTTGTTTATAGCGGTTTCGATGCTGTTGCGGAGTTTATTTCCAGTGAATACAACATCAAAAAACATATATTCTCAAAAGAACTTAAACTTGAACTACAAAATGGTAGAGGAAATGTTTTTGACACTGTCCTAAAAGACCATAATTTGTTTTCTAAGGAACTAGTCAAAAAAATTATTTCTATTTACCGATTGCATAAGCCAATAATTCAAGTTTATGATGATACTATTGAATGTTTGCATCGCTTTTCAGATATCCCTAAATATATAGTAACTGATGGAAATAAAATTGTTCAAGAGAACAAAATAAAATCATTAGATATTGAACAATATTTTTTGTTTTGTTTCATTTCCAGGCGATATGGCATACATAATGAAAAACCATCTCCTTATTGCTTTCAAAAGATATGTAAATTAGAAGAAACAACACCCCAAAATATTGTTTATATTGGGGATAATCCCACAAAAGACTTTATTGGAATTAAACCATTAGGATTTAAAACAATCAGAATCATGAAAGGTAGTCATAAAAACATTGTCAAAACTCACGAATATGAAGCCCATTTTCAGATTAACTCCCTTTCTGAATTAACACCACACCTCCTAGAAAGACTATTTGTATGAAAATTTCATCATTCGATTTTAGTCAAACATCTAGAACCTTCATTATTGCTGAGCTATCAGCAAATCATAATCAAAAGTTCGAGTTGGCCTTAGAAACCATTAAAGCAGCAAAGCGTTCCGGTGCTGATGCTATCAAACTACAGACTTATACACCAGATACCATTACTCTAGATTGTAAAACCGATGATTTTAAGATTAATCAGGGAACGATCTGGGACGGTAGGTATTTATACGATCTTTATAAAGAGGCTTATACTCCGTGGGAATGGCACGAAGAACTTTTTAGGGTTGCTAAAGAAGAAGGACTAATTTGTTTCAGTAGCCCATTCGATAAAACAGCAGTTGATCTTCTTGAAAGTCTAAATACGCCGGCTTACAAAATCGCTTCATTCGAGATAACTGATATTCCACTTATAGAATTTGTTGCATCAAAAGGCAAACCTGTAATTATTTCAACGGGAATAGCCGGTTTAGATGATATTGAATTGGCATTTAATGCATGCAAACGAATGGATAATGAACAGATCATCCTTCTTAAATGCACTTCAAGTTACCCTTCACCAATTGAAGAAGCCAACCTGGCAATGATACCCGATATGGCTAAACGTTTTGGAGTTTATACAGGAATTTCAGACCATACAATGGGGATTACTGCTCCAATTGTTGCAGTTACACTTGGTGCAAAGGTTGTAGAAAAGCATTTTATTCTCGATCGTTCTTTAGGAGGACCGGATGCATCATTCTCATTAAACGAAGCAGAATTCACTGCAATGGTGAAAGCAGTACGCGAAGCTGAAGTTGCCATTGGTAGGGTGGATTACACTCTTTCAGATAAAATGCTTAAAAGCAGGGAGTATTCGCGCTCGCTTTATGTAGTAGAAGATATAAAAGCAGGAGAAAGAATTACCGAACAAAACGTCCGCTCCATCCGCCCGGGATATGGATTGCACCCAAGGTATTATTATGAAGTATTAGGTAGAAAGGCTAAGGTTGATCTGGCGAGGGGCACACCGTTGAGAATGAATGATATAAAATAATTTTTTATTAAAATATTATCTACAAGCGGGTTCCTATATTACAGGTGCTAAAAAAAATCCTGATTACGTACAAAAATGGTGTGTTCAGATAGCGGAAGTTATTAAAAGTTATGCACCAGAAGTTCAGTCAATTTTGGAAGTTGGTTGTGGTGAAGCAACTACACTTTCCGGTGTAATTAAAGAAATTAAATCTAATAATTTACAGGTTTTGGGATTTGATATTAGCTGGTCAAGAATAAATAAAGGAAACGAATGGTTATTAGAAAATCAAGTTTCTGCTCAACTTTTTGTAGCCGACTTATTCGAAATACCTCTAAAAGATAATTCTATTGATGTCATCTATACATCTCATTCTTTGGAACCAAATGGAGGTAGAGAGAGAGAGGCAATCACTGAGCTACTTCGTGTTGCAAGGCAAACTGTAGTTCTTGTTGAGCCAATCTATGAACTAGCAGATGATGATGCAAAAAAAAGAATAGATAATCACGGATATGTTAGAGAACTAAAAATAACAGCAGAACAATTGGGCGCTAAAGTTTTGGAATACAAATTGCTCGAACATATTTCAAATCCTTTGAATCCAAGTGGAGTAATCATTATTGAAAAGCCATTGAAAACTATTGCTGAATCTTCAAATACAGAAATCAAATGGCAATGTCCACTAACAGGGATGAAACTTGAAAAATTGAAGGATGTATATTTTGCAAATGAAGTTGGTATTGCTTATCCAATAATTCAAGAAATACCTATTTTAATGGCATCTAATGCGGTTGTTGCTTCCAATCTCATTAAGCGATAGCGCCATTTGGTTTTTAGCGAATAAAAAAGCATTTTCGGAGATTTTATGTATATCAATCATATTGATGACTTAGTTAGCATATTTGAATGGATAGATCAGATAGAACAATAAAAACCTGAAAAAGAAAATATTATTTTTTTTTCTTACTTATCCACACCTCATCATGAAACGGAGTTGGTATTAATGGGAAATCATTTAAAGAAGATTTAGTTATCTGATTGTGGTAGAAGACATCAAAGCCGGTGAACTGATAACCGAACAAAACGTGCTCTCCATCCGCCCGGGATATGGATTGCACCCAAAGTATTATAAGGAAGTGTTAGGTAAAAAGGCTAAGGTTGATCTGGCGATGGGCACACCATTGAAAATCAGTGATATAAATTGCACTTTTAAATAAAATTGTCATCTTTTTTTATGATAACTGACGATGTATTAGGAATGCAGCTTCCTCCAAAAATAGTAAAAGAAAGCCATGCGTATGGTGATGTGCATATTGCATCAACGTATTGTGGATTTAAGCAAGACCGCCTATCAATAAATGGTGAATGGCAGCATGGGGCAATCATCCCGGAACGCAATATTCATCCCGAATTTGTTATTGGTAGCGATGGAAGGTCTTTTTCACGAAGAACAGTATCAGCTTATTATGTAGCCCGTGAGGACCAAAAAAAATATTTAGAAAGTTGCGGATATAAATATGTTCACGCGATAGGAATGCCAATAATATATCTTGAAAAACCGAAAATTGAAAGGATCAAAAATAGCCTGTTGATAATGCCTATCCATTCCCTTTCCGATACTATAGAAAATTTTAGCGGCGATAGTTACGCCAACTACATTGATTCTATTTCACCCTATTTTAGCGAAATTGCGCTATGTGTTCACAGTTCATGTTTTACAAAGGGACATTGGATGCAGCCTTTTATTGATCGGGGCATTACTATTATCGAGGGTGCAGATGAAAGGGATATTAATTCACTAAATAGGATGGCTCACCTTTTTTGCAGGTTCGAATTTGTTGCAACCAATGGTTTTGGGTCTCATTTGGCATACGCTGCGTTTTTTGGGGCAAAAGTCTCTATTAACGGACCAATAGAGAAATTTGATAGAAATATCTATACCAAGAATTTGTTTTATTCAAATGTCCCTGAATTGCTTGATATTTTAGAGAAGTGGGATAAAGAGGAATTTATTAAAAAAGCCTATCCATTTCTTTTTATAGAACCACAAAATGCAAAATGTTTAAATGATTGGGCGGAATTCCAACTTGGTTTAGAGTGTAAAAAGTCTCCCCGGCAATTAAAAAGATTATTTGGCTGGTCTTTTATGGTTAGGCTTAAAGGCATGATCAAAAAAGGCACGAGAATCATTTTAAGTAGAATTTTGAATAAGATTCTGATAGTGATAAAAAATCTTTATATGAAATTGATGTTTAATAATGAATTATTGATTTTCACCCATCTTACTTTTAATGAAAAATATACACTTTATCGTCATTCAAAACAACTTCCCAAAAATTCTATATGTGCTGAAATCGGAAGTTATTTAGGCTCAAGCTCTTGTTTTATAACAAAGGGTCTTAGTAAAGCCGGGAAATTAATTTGCATTGACACCTGGGGCAACCAGAACATGAAATATGATGAGAAAGACACTGATACCGAAGAACGCGATACCTATAGTGAATTCATAGTAAATACTAAAAAATATAGAAATAAAATTATTGAAATCAGAAAGTGGAGTACTGAAGCAGTCGAAGATGTGAAAAAACTTACTAATAAAATTAATTTTTTGTTTATTGATGGGGATCACAATTACGAAGGAGTAAAAAAAGATTGGGATTTATATTGTCCTTTGCTGCAAAAGGGCAGTATTATTGCTTTTCACGATACCGGATGGGCTGAGGGAGTTCAGAAGGTGATTAGTGAGGATGTTTTACAAGTAGCCGAATTGATCAAAAGGCTTCCAAATCTGGAAATATACAGAATGAGAAATACTAGCTAAATGAAAGCATCTATAATCATCCCCACTTGCAACCGTGCCGACCAGCTGTTTCGATGTATGAAAACCCTGGTAGCTTTGGATTTTGCCAGCGCTGAATACGAAATTATTGTTGCTGATAACGGGTCAAAGTATAATACGAAAGAAGTAGTCGCAGGGTATATTATAGAGCATCCGCAACATATTATTCGATATTTTTATGACAATATTCCCGGTTTATTAACGGGCCGCCATCGCGGTGCAAAAGAAGCAAAAAGCGACATATTGGTTTTTGTTGATGACGATATTCATGCTGATAAAGGATGGTTAACCGCAATTGTTGACATATTTAATCGCTTCCCTGATGTACATTTAGTTGGTGGTATCTGACATTGTAAAAACCGCTGATAAATCAATTGTATTAATTGACAATTATATTGACGAAAGCGTTTTCCAAATAGCACGACCGTTTTTTGATTATCGATAATAAAACAATATATCATAAATGGAAAAAATCGAAGAACTCATTATTCATCTCACTCATCCAAAAAGCTTTCAATGGCGAACTTGTAAACTAAGAGAAAAGAGGAAAGTGAAAAACTAAAAGTTAATAGTGAAAAGTAATGTTAGACAAGGCATATAAAGACTGGTTAGTAGAGCTGAAAGGCAAAATCCGTTCGGCTCAAATTAAAGCGGCTATGGCGGTAAATGGCGAGCTGATTTCCCTTTATTGGGATTTAGGGAAAATGATAGTCGAAAAGCAAGAAAATAGCCAATGGGGTGCTAAGCTAATTGACCAAATTGCGAAGGATTTGAAAAGTGAATTTCCTGATATGGCAGGGTTTTCGCGCACAAACCTGTTTAGTATGAGGCAGTTTTTTGTTTTTTATCTCAATGCCTTGACACAAAATTTATCCATGCCATTTGTCCACCTGCCTGGTGTACAAATAACAAATACTCAAACAATCCACCAAGCTGGTGGACAATTACAAACCGACTCCATTTTATTGCAAATACCCTGGCGGCATCATGTTTTAATTATCAATAAAACTACTGGCTTTGAAGAAGCGATTTTTTATGTAAAAAAGACCATTGAAAATAGCTGGAGTAGAAATGTACTGCAACATCAAATAGAAAGTAAACTCTTTGAACGACAAGGTAAAGCCATCACCAATTTTAAAATAACTTTGCCAGAAGCATCGTCTGATTTAGCCAATCAATTATTGAAAGATCCCTATAAATTTGATTTTTTAACCCTTACCGAAAACTACAAAGAACGAGAGTTAGAAAATGCTTTGGTAGAGAATATTACTAAATTTCTGTTGGAATTAGGAAGTGGTTTTGCATACGTGGGCAAACAAGTACCCATGCAAGTAGGCGATAAAGAGTATTATATTGACCTATTATTTTACCACTTAAAACTAAGGGCGTTTGTGGTGATCGAATTAAAAGCCACCGATTTTATTCCTGAATACGCCGGTAAATTGAGTTTTTACCTTTCAGCAGCCAATGATATTTTGAGTTATCCAGGCGATAACCCTACTATTGGACTATTAATTTGTAAAAACAAAAACAATATCATTGCTGAATATTCATTGAAGGATATTAATCAACCAATAGGCGTAACTGAATATCAACTTACAAAACTTTTTCCTGAAGAGTTTAAAAGTAGTTTGCCTACCATCGAAGAAATTGAAAACGAACTGAAAGATGTATAGCAATTTTTCATTCATACCAAAACAATGAGCTTCATTAGCCAAAGCGCCTCGGGAAGCTGACGGGCACGCGTATGGTGATGTGCATATTGCATCAAAGTATTGTGGATTTAAGCAAGGCCGCCTATCAAAAAATGGTGAATGGCAGCATGGAGCAATCATCCCGAAACGTTAGTTATTTTAAAACCATTAATACAGATTAAAGTATTCGTCCTATTGAAAAAAGTTTACGGGCAAGATTAAAAAGGAAGATAATAAGTATATTTAAATGCAAGCCTCCATCATCATCCCCTCCTGCAACCGTGCCGACCAGCTTTTTCGTTGCATGAAAAGCTTGGTAGCTTTGGATTTTGCCAGTGCTGAATACGAAATTATTATTGTTGATAACGGTTCAACAGATAATACTAGAGAGGTGGTTATTAGTTATGTAAAAGAGTATCCAGAACATATTATCCGGTATTTTTATGATGCTATTCCCGGGTTACTAACCGGCAGACATCGCGGTGCAAAAGAAGCAAAAAGCGAGATATTGGTTTATGTTGATGATGATATTCATGCTGAAAAAGGTTGGCTAACCGCAATAGTTGACTCATTTAAACGCTACCCGGAAGAACATTTAGTTGGAGGCAAATGCTTACCTATTTATGAAACGGAACCACCTGATTGGTTAGCTTATTTTTGGCAAACATTGCCCGATGGCGGGAAAATGTTGGGCGACTTGAGTTTGTGCGATTTTGGGGAAGCAGAGAAAGAGGTTCATCCTACTTGGGTGTTCGGGCTAAATTTTTCTATCCTAAAAACATCTTTATATGATTTAGGTGGTTTTCATCCCGATTGCATCTCACCTCAATTTCAGCACTTTCAGGGCGATGGTGAATCGGGTTTATCCATGAAGGCTTTTGAAAAGGGGTATAAAGCTGTTTATAATCCCAAAGCCTTGGTTTACCATGAAGTCCCGGCTGAAAGAATGACTTTGGGATACTTTGATAATCGGTATTTTTATCAGGGGATTTGCAATTCATATACCGAAATACGACGGAATAATGGAATTACAAGTATGGTTGCGCGTACCAGTATTAAAAGAAAGATCAAAAATATACTGCGACCGTTGTATCGAATAGTATTTTCAAAACCAAAAGTTTCAATTCAATCAGAAACAAATTTTGAAAAGGGAATGTTGTTTACACGATTCCGGGCAATGGAAAGAGCCGGCTATAATTTTCATCAGGAGATGGCACGCAAAAACCCTGTTGTTTTAAACTGGGTTCTCAAAGAAAATTACTTTGATTATGAGCTTCCAAAATATTAAAAATGTTTGAAACAATAACCCAAACACCACGAGGGAAGATTTTAGCCGGGTAACGTTGACAAGGCTAATGCATGATGCAGGTTAAATAGTGGATGTTACCAAAAACCCTATCTAACCGGCAAAGAGCCCGATTACATTAAAGATGCTGTAGCACGCGGAAAAATATCAGGGAATCAGGTTTTTATGTTTTTATAACTATCGGCTATCATGTACAAAATATTCTATAGTCGTTATGATTTTATAAAGAAATACGAAAATTCATGAAGGTCCAAATATAGAATAGATCAACCCTTTTATCCTGATTACTCCATTTTTTACGTATGAGCATTCCTGAAGTTTTAATATCTTTGTTTCATGAAAACCGATAAATCAGAAGTGCTTTCAAGGATCAAGACTTTTGTTTGCGAAATTGATCCAACTGCAAATGTCATACTCTATGGCTCCAGAGCAAGAGGAGATGAACATCCGGACTCCGATTGGGATATATTAATTCTTGTTAATTCCAAAACAGATTTAGATTATGAAAGGGTTTTCCGTCATAGACTTTATGATGTTGAACTTGAATTAGGAGAAGCCTTTTCTATTTCTGTCTATAATAAAAATGAATGGAGATCAAAATACTGGATGACTCCACTTTATCAAAATATAGCTAAAGAAGGATTAAGAATCTGACTATGAAGAACACTCAGGACGATTATATTAAGTACAGATTTGAAAGAGCCTGGAAAACATTCGAAGATGCAAAATCACTGGCAAATCTTAAAAGCTGGAACTCATCTATGAATCGATTGTATTATGCTTGTTTCTACGCTGTTCTTGCATTATTCACAAAATATAAAATCAATAGCCATACTCATTCTGGTGCCAAAACTCAATTGTCCTTTCATTTCGTCAAGACAGGAAAGCTGGATAAGGAGTTCGGAATGCTTTATGGAGACTTGTTTGACCTCAGACAGAAGGGTGATTATGGTGACTTCTTTGACTTTGAAGAACAACATGTTACCACATTAATTCCAAAAGTCGAAGGATTCCTCAGGAAAATTGAAACTTTGGCTCAGGAATAAATCAACGGTAGCTAATAGTCGGGGCCCTTGGGTATGAAGATTCCAATTACGAAATATTTAATCTTGGCAACAACAACCCTATTTCACTGATAGAATTGGTAAAAACTATTGAATCTGTCATTGACAAAAAAGCAATAATTAAAAAGATGCCAAATCAAATGGGCGATGTCCCGGTAACTTATGCAAACATTAAAAAAGCGCAGAAACATTTGGGCTATCAACCAACAATGAGACTGAAAGAGGGAATAAGTTCCTTTTATGAATGGTATAAGAAAATGTATCATTCGTGAAAAAATAACCCGAACACCCCGAGGGAAAACTTTCGCTGAGTAACGTTGATAAGGCTAATGCAAGATGCAGGATAAATAGTTGATGTTACCAAAAACCCTTTCTAACCGGTAAAGAGCCCGATTACATTAAAGATGCTGTTGCACGCGGAAAAATATCAGGCAATATGATGTTTATACAATGTTGTCAAAATTATTTATTTCCGGGATTCATGAATAGTTTAAGAAAGAATTCCCCTCCCCCGAAAGTTTGTCCTATAAGAAAAGAATGTTTATTTTTGCAATAAGTTTTACTTATGCAATAAGTTTATGGATAAAAAGAATTGTATATACCGCGAAGGCTATTTTGAACAGATAGAACCATATATCGGCGGCAACCTGATAAAAGTGTTAATCGGTCAGCGTCGTGTCGGGAAAAGTTATATTCTTTTTCAGTTGATGGAAGATATAAAAAAACGTAACCCTTCAGCGAAAATTATCTATATCGACAAAGAGGATTATGCTTTCGATGCCATAAAAAACTATTCCGATTTGATTTCTTATATCGAATCTAATAAAAACTCCAACGGGAAAACCTGCCTTTTTATTGATGAAGTACAGGATATTCAGGAGTTTGAAAAGGCATTGAGAAGTATGCAGGCAAGCGGCGATTGCGATATTTACTGCACCGGCAGCAATGCCACTTTGCTTTCGGGCAATGCGTTTTGATGTTTTAGTGGGCAAGCTGGGCGATAGAGAAATAGATTTTGTTGCAGAAAGAAATTCTAAAAAATATTATATTCAGGTAGCGTATTTGATACCAGACGAGAAAACTCATGAACGGGAGTTTGGGAATTTGCTCAAAATCGGGGATAATAATCCAAAAATAGTAGTCAGCATGGATGAACTTGCTGACGGTGACTACAAAGGAATTGAACACTGGTCGATTCGAAAATTTTTAACAAAATTTGGGAATTAACATTATGATCCCCTTCAACAAACCCTACATCACCGGTAAAATGGTGCATTATTTAACCTGCATTATTCATGCAGAAGATAAAAGTGAAGAGTGAAAAGTGAAGAGTGAAAAGTGAACACTAAACGCCATAACATTTATAATAAAATGAAAAAAGCTCTGATAACCGGTATTACCGGACAGGATGGATCGTACCTTGCCGAACTTCTGATAGATAAGGGCTATGAAGTGTATGGTATGGTCCGCCGTTCATCACAATTCAATCGAACCCGTATTGAACATCTGTATATCGAAGACCTTATTCAGGACCTGCATATTAAAAGCCGTCTGAATCTGGAATATGGCGATATGACCGACTCCAGTTCTCTTGTCAGGATAATCCAGAAAATTAAACCCGATGAGATTTATAACCTGGCCGCTCAATCGCATGTCAGAATATCCTTTGATGTGCCTGAATATACTGGAGAAACAGACGCATTGGGGACACTTCGAATTCTGGATGCAGTAAAGATTTTAGAAATGAGCAAAGACGTCCGGATATATCAGGCCTCTTCTTCTGAACTCTACGGTTTGGTACAAGAGACGCCACAGAAAGAAACTACCCCTTTTTACCCCCGTTCTCCCTATGGCGTAGCAAAACAATACGGGTTTTGGATTACCAAGAATTACAGGGAAGCTTATGGGTTTTTTGCATCAAATGGGATTTTGTTTAATCATGAAAGTGAACGTCGCGGCGAAAACTTTGTCACCCGCAAAATTACGCTCGCTGCTGCCCGTATTGCTACCGGTGTTCAGAAGAAATTGTACCTCGGTAATTTGGATGCCTTACGCGACTGGGGTTATGCAAAAGATTATGTGGAGTGTATGTGGCTCATACTGCAACATAATATCCCTGACGATTTTGTAATTGCTACTGGTGAAATGCACTCGGTGCGTGAATTCTGTACTCTCGCTTTTAAAGAAGCCGGCATCGATCTTGAATGGACAGGAAAAGGTGTGGAAGAAAAGGGGATCAACAAAAAAACCGGGATTGTATTGGTTGAAATTGACCCGCAATACTTTCGCCCGGCTGAAGTGGATCTGTTATGTGGCGATCCCACTAAGGCACAAACACTCCTGGGATGGAATCCGCGAAAAACACCCTTCAGGGAATTAATAAAAATAATGGTTCAAAGCGATTTCAAGTACATCAGGAAAATAAGAAAAGTATAATGATTGAAAAAATAACTCACAACGATCTTTTACTCGCAATCATCATTGACCATAGTTACAAAAAGGAGGGTATTGACTTTTTTACTGATGATAATTTTTCCCAGCAATTGGGATATATGAACCGCCCTCTTGGCTATATAATTTCACCTCACAGGCATAATATTTTGCCAAGAGAAGTAATTCATACGCAAGAAGTATTATTAATCAGGTCAGGCAAAGTGCGTGTCGATTTTTATGATGATAATCAAACCTACCTCGAAAGTCGTCTTCTAATACAAGGCGATGTAATTTTATTAGCTGCAGGGGGGCATGGCTTTGAGATGATTGAACCCAGTGAAATAATTGAGATAAAACAAGGGCCGTATGTTGGCGAACGCGATAAAGTGCGCTTTGATCATGTCGAAAAACACAAAGTAAAATTTAGAAAGGATGAATAGCAATTTTCATATCTATTCAAAATATTATAATCTTTTATATAAGGATAAAAATTATAATGCTGAAGCAATCTACATTTCGGCCTGTATTAAAAAAGAATCTCCAAATGCTAAAACCATACTTGAATTAGGTTCAGGAACCGGGAGCCATGGATTGATACTTCAAAAGATGGGGTATGATATTTATGGACTTGAACGAAGCGAACAAATGGTTAAAGAAGCAAGGCTTCGTGGGTTTCTCTGCGAGCAGGCCGACATCACAAATTTTAGTATAGACCGAAAGTTTGATGTGGTGATTTCTTTATTTCATGTTATAAGTTACATAACCGAGAATGCCTCTTTGGAAAAAGTTTTCAGAAACGCATCAAAGCAACTAAATTCCAATGGACTTTTTATATTCGATGTTTGGTACTCACCTGCGGTATACCATCTAAAACCAGAAACCCGGATTAAAAAAGTTGAGAATGAAGAGATCAAAGTCATTCGCATGGCAGAACCGGAGATACATATCAACAAAAATGTGGTAGATGTAAATTATAGCATCCTGGTAAAAGACAAAAGATCAGATAAGTGGATTGAGTTTCAGGAAAAACATCCCATGCGTCACTTTTCAATTCCTGAAATAGATTTATTAGCAAAGCTTACTGGATTTGAAATATTGAGAGCCGAGGAGTTTCTTACCGGAAACGAACCATCGGAAAACACGTGGGGGGTGAACTTTATCTTGAAGAAGAAAGGTTAAGTTTTCTTGATCTCAACCTCAACTCTCAACGCTTTACGCTCAACGCTTTAAACTTTTATCTTTTCCTCAGAAACCTCACCCTATGAACTTCATCCCCGTTAACACCCCTCTTCTTGATGGCAATGAAGAGAAATATCTTCTCGAGTGCATCCGGACCGGCTGGATTTCATCAGAAGGTCCTTTTATTAAGCACTTTGAAGAAAATTTTGCTGCTTATATTGGGCGTAAAGAAGGAATTGCTGTAGCAAATGGTTCAGGAGCATTGGATATTGCCGTGCAAGCTCTTAAAATTGGCCCGGGCGATGAAGTGATCATGCCCACTTTCACGATTATTTCACCTGCCCAATCAGTGGTCAGGGCAGGGGCAAAACCTGTATTGGTTGATAGTGATCCGGTAACGTGGAACATGGATGTAACTCAAATAGAGGCAAAGATAACACCTAAAACCAAAGCAATTTTAGTAGTTCATATATATGGATTACCAACAGATATGGACCCTGTTCTGGAATTGTGTAAGAAATATGATTTATATCTGATCGAGGATGCAGCCGAGATGCATGGCCAGACTTATAAGGGAAAAATGTGTGGTTCCTTTGGAGACATAAGTACATTTAGTTTTTACCCAAACAAACATATAACAACCGGCGAGGGGGGGATGATTATGGTGGATAATCCGGAACTTGCTGACCGCTGCAGGAAACTCAGAAACCTGGCCTTTGAACCAGGTGGGCGTAGATTCATTCATAACGAATTGGGGTGGAATTACCGC
>JAPLEB010000096.1 GCA_026391555.1 Bacteroidia bacterium
AGCAGTCGGAGTCGCACCCCGTGCGGGTGCGTGGATTGAAACCAATTTCGCCGTTAACTTATATTGCAACGACATGTCGCACCCCGTGCGGGTGCGTGGATTGAAACGAATATCCTATCTCGCCTTTCGATCCAGTAATTAGTCGCACCCCGTGCGGGTGCGTGGATTGAAACCCGGTATTTGAATATGTTTTGCATAAACATTCCGGTCGCACCCCGTGCGGGTGCGTGGATTGAAACGACAATATTAACTCATTTTACGATCCTCGTAGCAGGTCGCACCCCGTGCGGGTGCGTGGATTGAAACAATTATAATTCCTTGTCCTAATCCAGGCCCGGCCGTCGCACCCCGTGCGGGTGCGTGGATTGAAACAATGTAAATATTAACTTATGGATTGATTGGAACAGTCGCACCCCGTGCGGGTGCGTGGATTGAAACCTTACCACCCAGGGATATGCAGAAGACCCTTATTGTCGCACCCCGTGCGGGTGCGTGGATTGAAACATATAATACTGCTCGTCCTCCGGCATGTCTTCCAGTCGCACCATAATGGAATTGAAATTATGATGGGGTAGGGTTGACTGATACGTTCCTTACTCCCAATCGCACCATAATGGAATTGAAATTTCGGTGGCTCTGTCTTTAAAGTCTTGTGCAGACCACTCCCAATCGCACCATAATGGAATTGAAATTTTGGAACATTGTATATCCTGCGCACCAACGAAGCTCCCAATCGCACCATAATGGAATTGAAATCCCAGACCGGGCAAAACTAAAAGAATTGCAAAGTCCTCCCAATCGCACCATAATGGAATTGAAATTAGAAAGAGATATGATAATATCTGACAACATGGCACACTCCCAATCGCACCATAATGGAATTGAAATATTCTATCACGAAATGTATCAATCAATATTAGTATGCTCCCAATCGCACCATAATGGAATTGAAATTCAGGATCATGTGGGCCTTTGTATTCTTTGATCTTCCGACTGAAACAAAAAAAGACCGCAAGAACTATGCAATATTCAGGAAGTCTTTGCAAAAAGATGGTTTTACGATGTTACAGTATTCTATTTATGTACGTCATTGCAACAGCCGGGAAAATGCAGATGTGCATATTAAAAGAGTAAGATCATTTCTTGCACCGAAAGGGGAGATTATAATTTTTACTCTTACCGATAAACAGTTCGGTATGATGGAATTTTTCCGGAGCAGAGACCCGGCAACACGCCCTGATACACCTCAGCAACTAGAAATGTTTTGATAACTCTCACTTGCAAGTATTTGTTTTGTAATAATTTAAGTATATCAGTTTTATATAATAGGCCGTAGGCCTGAAATAAGTTAAAGCATGGGTGAAACCCTGCTTAAGGAGCTCCCTACTGACCGGTTAGCCCCGTAGTGGGCGAAATAAAGAAAGATCAGAGATACCTCTCTTCATACTGAATACCATACTCATCCAGGAGATTCCTGTATTCATCAATTACAGATAACTTCTTATGATGCTCTTTCTGGGTTGTGATATACTTTTTAACTGCTTCCACTCCTGAACTGCTTAATGAGAAACCCCCATAACCATCCTGCCAGTAAAAGTTATGATAATGCGCCCCCTTCGTTTTAATCCATTTTGATGAGCTTTTTTTAACTTCCTCTACAAGATCTGCAGGAGCCATAGTCTTTGGTAAGGTACATAGAATATGCACATGGTCAGATGTTCCGCCAATCTGGATTGGATTTGATTTGTAGTTCTTCAGGATTCCTCCCAGATAGGAATAGAGTTCGCTTTCAACATCTTCCCTTATAAACTTAGCATTGTTTTTGGTATGAAAAACAATATGAACGTAAATTTGAACAAATGACTGCGACATGATTATTCCTTTTGATCAAATTTACTAAATATTGGCAAAACAAGAAACTGTTTATGATAGAATTTGTCTGTTATCTGAATTCTATTTCGCCCACTACGGGGCTTAAAAGGTTTCTATATGTTCATAGACAGGGCGTTGCCCTGTGTTAACCTATTTCAGGCCTACGGCCTTTATAAGCATAGATTATCATCTGCTTTGCCATAAAAAATCAAAGATAAACCGGCTTCTTGCTATATTGAAAAAGGCCGTAGGCCTGAAATACTATAACGTTGGGCGAAGCCCGATGTAAAAAGACCCACCACAACTTTATCAAGCCCCATAGAGGGCGAAACATATAAACGTTGGAATCTATTACGCCCACTACGGGGCTTAAAAGGTTTCAATATGTTCATAGACAGGGCGTTGCCCTGTGTTAAATATTTTGCCCCTGACGGGGCTGATATGGAAACTCAGGAATGAAAAAAGCTCCGGAATAACTACTCCGGAGCAATTTTTGAGCACATTTTTTAAATTTCCGTATCTGATATTAAAGCACAGGTTATAAGCAACTTAAAGACTGGTATGTTGTGCTCAATATGTCAAAGATACAAACTGAAAGCAATTCACAACATCAATCGCTGATTCTTCAATGATATTTTCGGTGATGGGTTTGCTCACTTCTTTTTCTTTTTTTGGGGATTTAGTTTCTTAATTGCTTTATCAAAATCACTTTCAATTTCATTGCTCATTTTCAAATGATACTTGTCGTATTCTTTTTCTGCTTTGTCTATTGCCAATTGATGCGAAATTTTCCCTGCATGGTTTAAAATATTTCTGTCATTCAGCTTAAGAAAGCCATGCAATTTTTCAATCCAATCTTTCATATACATGGGAATCCTTCGCAAGGCTTGTCCTGTTGCGAAAATCAAATATTGCTCTACCAAATTATTGAGCGCTTTCAATTCGTTTTCCTTCAAATAATTTTTGGCAATTTCCACATCTTGCTTTCTTGGTTTTGTTCCTCTCCAATTGGTTAAGCCCATATTGGGTTTGCTGCTGTCTGCCCGTTGTGCAATTATTTCTGCTGCTGTTTTTCCTGTGATTGCCCAGTGCATTTTATTTTGAACAGTTTGAAAAAACAAAATACTGTTTTCATCTGTCGGGTCGTAATCGGTGCTGGTAGCGTAGATGTCGGTTATCTTCTGATAGAAACGCCTTTCAGAAGTTCTGATGTCCTGAATGCGTTTAATCAGTTCTTCAAAATAATCAAAAGGCAAATCAGGATTTTTCAACCGTTCATCATCCATCACAAAACCTTTTACAATATACTCTTTGATGTGCTGTGTAGCCCACTGACGGAAACGGGTAGCAACGGCAGATTTTATGCGATAACCAACTGAAATAATTGCATCTAAATTGTAGAACTTTTGATTGCGTTCTACTGTCCGTACGCCTTCTTTTCCAACTTGTAAGAAATCCTTACAAGTTGCCGCTTCACTCAATTCACCCTCTTCAAAAATATTTTTGAGGTGAATGGTAATGTTTTGCGGTGAGGTTTGAAAAAGCTCCGCCATCAACTTTTGTGTAAGCCAAACTGTTTCGTTTTCCAAACGAACCTCTAATTTGGTTTCACCAGTTTCAGTAGTGTAAATTATTATTTGAGAATTATGCTCCATTGTGTTTCTAATTTTTGATGGTTTCATTAATTCCTCAAATCTTTCAATTTCTTTTCATCTGGAATAACTAACTCCATTTCCTTAATCATTTGAGAATTGATTGTTAACTGCTGAATTCCAGAATCCGTTTTGTGCTAGTACGTTAGCCGCTTGAAAAGTTCTATAATCTGTTTCTATTCTTAACTTTGAGTATTCAAGCCGTTCTTCTGGTGTCATAATTGAATACCTTGAGAAGTTACATTGTGATAATATGGTGTAATATGATGTCTCGTATTCCAGTCATTTTTGGAATATACAAAAAGTGATAGGGATTCCTCAGTTTCAAGTTCCAGGTCATAAAGGTGGTCACGTAATGATTTCTCTATCTGATATGTTACAAGATAATTAGTTAATACAAGAATATCCCAGTCCGAATCTTTTCTGGCATCACCACGAGCTATAGAGCCATAAAGGATTATTTGAGCCTGAGGATCAATATCAGAGATATTAAGCTTAATAAGATGCGATATATGTTCAGTTTTCTTATTCATTAAAGCAAATATACGATATCGGGGAATAAGTCCGTAAAATGTTTGATTAAAATGCACTACGGCGGATGAGTGAATGTAGTAAATTTTTAACTATTTTGGACTCATAACTATTTAAAATCAAAAATCTAATGTGTCAAGCGGATTTTTTATCTGATCGAAACACTTGGTGGTTACGTGGGTATAAATCTCAGTGGTCTTGCTGCTCTCGTGCCCCAACATCGCTTGTATGTAGCGAAGATCAACTCCGTTTTCGAGACTGTGTGTTGCAAATGTGTGCCTCAGCGTGTGCATGGTTACATGTTTCTTTATCCCTGATTTAGCAACAACATCCCGTATCATATTCTGTATGCTGCGGGTCGAATATTCATCTCCACCCTTTTAAGATTAAGAGTATATTGTTCGGCATTTTTAAGTGAAACAGTTGTCATTTTTGCCTTTCCGCCCTTAGCATCTTCGTGCGGGTGCGTGGATTGAAACATGCTAAACCCTGAAGGTATTTTATCGCACCCTTACTTTTCCAGCACCCGGTTTAACTCTTTCTTAATTATCCCTGTCCATACTTCATAGCCCTTTTCGGTAAGATGCAGTTTGTCGTCCCTGAATAATTCATTTATGGGTTGTCCTTTACTATCAAGAAAAGCAAAGTCGGTGCGAATGAAATATGAGTTGTTTTTTTTATCACAAATTTGCTTGATCATATTATTTGCCTTTACAATTTCAGGCCAGACTTTCCAGCGCGATACAGTAGGAGTAACTGCAACCCAGAATACTGGGGTTTCAGGGTGTGTTTTCCGGATAGTCTTAAGAACATTCCGGAATAATGCGGCAACTTCCTGAGGACTCTTATCCTGATCGCTGCCGGTAATGTCATTCGCGATGAATATTACAATGGCTTTGCATGGGTGAGGAGCTATGATACGATCGGCATAAACAACCATATCGCTAAGTTTTGATCCGCCAAAACCCCGCTGAATCACAGGATACGGAGCCATATCTTTTTTCAGTGTTGACCACAATCTGATGCTGGAGCTCCCTGTAAAGAGAATTGCATCTTTACTATATGTTTCACTACTATCGTGTTGCTCGAATTTCTGAATATCCTTTTCCCATGCCTGAACTTTCGGGAGCGATTGAAATTTTCTGACAGGAGAACATGCTATAACAGCAAATGAGACCAATAAAAGTAAATACCTGCGCATTTTTTTATTTTAATTTCATATTCAAAAGTACAATTAAAATGTTAATATACTGCAAAAACAGATTTCAGGAATACCGGCCATTTTACTTAAGGATAAAATAATTTATTTTACAAAAAAAAAAGTTACGTTTGTAATAATTATGCTTTAAACCAAACCATTCAAATAATACAGATGTCAAAAAACCGGCTATTCATCACAAAACCTCTTCCTCAGTTATTCAGTGAATCTAAGGAGTCTGATGGTTTAAAAAGAACTCTTACACCACTGAATCTTACAACATTAGGCATCGGGGCCATTATTGGCGCCGGTATTTTTGTCCTCACCGGTCAGGCTGCAGCTCAATATGCCGGTCCTGGTATTGTTTTATCTTTTATTATTTCAGGTCTTGCCTGCGGTTTTGCTGGTTTATGTTACGCCGAATTTGCTTCAATGATACCTATCGCGGGTAGTGCCTATACCTATTCTTATGCTACTTTAGGTGAATTTCTGGCCTGGATCATCGGTTGGGATCTGATACTTGAATACCTTTTTGCAGCTTCAACCGTAGCAGTCGGATGGTCGGGGTATGTTGTAAGCTTTCTGAAGGACCTTAACATATTTATACCCCCACAGTTTACGGGAGCATCAGGCTCCGTGCTGGTTAATGTCCCCGACATGGGGTGGAAGCCTCTGACAGATACTTTTGCTCAGACTCTCACCGCTTCAGGAGTTCAGGTTGATTCATTAGCTCATGTTACTTGTGTTCTGAATCTTCCTGCAATGTTCATTGTTGCTCTTCTATCGACACTGCTTATTATCGGGATCAGAGAATCGGCAAATTTCAACAACATCATGGTTATAACCAAAGTATCGGTAATTATATTATTTATAGCTATTGGTTTCATGTTTGTAAAAGCAGTGAACTGGCATCCTTTTATACCTGTCAATAAAGTTGAAGCTGCTCCTTTTTCCCAATTCGGCGGATTCTGGGGATGGTTGAAGGCTTATAGTCAGGAGTTTGGCAAATTTGGCATAAGTGGTGTATTGAGAGGAGCCGGTGTAATTTTCTTTGCTTATATTGGATTTGATGCTGTTTCAACTGCCGCGCAGGAGGCTAAAAACCCTCAGCGCGATATGCCGATAGGTATTCTTGGTTCTTTAGGGATTTCCACAGTTTTATATATTCTCGTTGCAATAGTACTCACAGGGATTGTAAGTTACACCACTTTAAATGTTGCTGATCCTGTAGCCGTTGGTGTTGACGCGATGGGCAAGGGGATGTTCTGGCTTAGACCTATTGTGAAGATTGCTGCCATTGCCGGATTGAGTTCGGTAATCCTTGTTATGCTTCTTGGTCAGCCAAGGATCTTTTACTCAATGTCAAAAGATGGTTTGCTGCCTCCTGTGTTTTCAAAGGTTCATCCGAAGTTCAAGACTCCTTACATAAGTACAATCATTACCGGTACAGTAGCGATGATCATTGCAGGCATACTTCCTATAAGTATCCTTGGTGAGCTGGTTTCAATCGGCACTCTTCTTGCCTTCATAATAGTTTGTATTAGCGTAATTGTTTTAAGAAAATCAAAACCAAATATTGAACGACCATTTAAAACACCATTGGTTCCTTTGATTCCAATTCTGGGTGCTTCTGTATGTGTTTTAATGATGGCATCTTTACCTTTAGATACATGGATAAGGCTAATTGTCTGGATGTCAATCGGATTCTGTATCTATTTCTTCTATGGGATAAAGCATAGTAAGTTGAGACAGAATACACCGGAAGAATAATTGGCGTAACGGCATTAAGGCTCAACGGTTTACGTAAAACGCGAAACTCGAAACGTTGAAAGGTCTTTAAATCTCATCAGAAAACACAGAAGGAGGGAGGTCTCTGAGATTATACCTTGAGGCCATAGCTTCACCATAAGCTCCGGCTGAACGAATTGCAATTATATCGCCTCGCCGGGTTTCGGGAAGTTCAATATATTTCGCAAAAGTATCTGACGATTCACAAATTGGTCCGACAACATCATACCTGTAGATATTTCCTTCAGATGTCAGGTTTTCTATCTTGTGGTGAGCCTGATATAGAGCCGGTCTGATCAGATCAGTCATCCCTGCATCAATGATGGCAAAGAGAGTATTGCTGCCATTTTTAATGAATAGAACCCGGGATATGAGACTCCCGCATTGTCCTATTATAGATCTGCCCGGTTCCATATGGAGTGTTTGTCCGGGCATAAGATCTATGAACTCGTTCAGCATTGAAAAGTAATCTTCAAACAAGGGGTTTTTATCAGGATTTTCATAATCAATTCCTAATCCGCCGCCGACATTAATGATCTCTAAATTAATGCTGTGTGTGGTAAACCACTCCTGCAATTCATTGATGCGGGCGAACAGACTTTTAAATACAGACATTCTGGTTATTTGAGAACCGATATGAAAGTGCATACCTAACAGCCTGATGTTTTTCAGAGTTGATATTTTTTTGATGACCTCTTCAATCTCCCAGGTATTTATTCCAAACTTGCTTTCCTCAATACCGGTTGTTATATATTTATGTGTATGAGCATCAATGTATGGATTGATCCTTAAGGCTATCCGCGCAACCTTCCTTTGTTTTGCTGCTAAATAATTAATAACCTCAATTTCCGGTATAGATTCGCAATTAAAACAATAAATATCAGCCTTCAACGCTGCTTCAATATCCTTATCAGTTTTACCTACGCCGGCAAAAACGATAGAGGAAGGACTAAAACCTGCAATTATTGCCGCGGCTATCTCATTCCCGCTCACACAATCGGCTCCTAATCCATAAGAAGAAATGATTTTCATGATTTTTGGATTATGATTAGCCTTTATTGCATAATGTACCTTATATCCTGAGTTTTCTGATTCTTTTTTTACAATATCAAGAGTAGATCTTAAAACATCAAGATCATAGTAATAAAACGGAGTTTCAATTTCTCTGAATTTTTCTATGGTTTTATTATTAATCATTTTTCTAATTAAAAAGATGTTTACTGAGTAATCTTAAAGCTTCAATTTTGTTGGTTGTATCAATAAGAAGTGATAGACTGTTTGGACTTCCACCGTATGAAATCATCTTAAGAGGTATAGTGTTTAATGCTTCAAATATTTCAGGAGCTGAGCCGGTGCGCTCAGTGCGAAAGTCGCCAACTACGCACACAATTGTCTGGTTCTCTTCTATTTCCACAGTGCCAAGTTCCTTCAGATCTTTTGCTATCTGATTAATAAACTGTGAATTATCGATTGTGATGGATACAGCCACCTCCGATGTTGTGATCATATCGATGGGTGTCCTGTATGCTTCAAATATCTCGAATACCTTTCTCAGGAACCCATAAGCCATTAACATCCTGTCTGATCTGATCCTCAATACTGATATTCCATCTTTTGCCGCTACAGCTTTATAATCCTGAAGGATGGATCCGGAAGTTATCAGAGTTCCGGCATCTTCAGGCTCCATGGTGTTCTTGAGCCTGACAGGAATGTTACTCTCGCGGGCTGGATTGACACTTGACGGATGCAATATCTTGGCACCAAAATAAGCCAGTTCAGCTGCTTCATCGAACGATAATTCGCGAATCACCTTTGTGTTCTCAACAAACCGTGGGTCGTTATTATGGAAACCGTTAATATCTGTCCATATCTGAATTTCTGATGCTTTTACTGCTGCTCCTATTAATGAAGCAGTAAAATCACTCCCTCCGCGTTTCAGATTATCGATTTCTCCATAAGCATTACGACATATAAAGCCCTGGGTAATAATAATATTTTCAGAAGTGTGATTTTTAAGTTCTCTCTTGATATTTTCTTTTATGTAAAATGAATCAGGTTCTCCATCCTTATCGATTCGCATAAAGCATAAAGCAGGCAAAAGAATTGATTTAATATTCCTTTCCTGAAGAAGAAGGTGAAATAACGAAGTGGATATAAGTTCTCCCTGGGCAAGAATTGCTTTTTCCTGAAGCTTTGTAAATACCCTCAGGGTAAAATTCCTGATATACTCAAAATGAGAATCTATCAGTTCATGCCCTTCTTTTCTGAAAGTATCAGTGGCAAAAAGCTCCTCTACAACCTGATGATATTTTGATCTCAACTCATCATTTTTAAGAGAAGCCTCATTAATATTGCCGGCATACAGCAGATCGGTTATCTCTACCAGGCTGTTTGTAGTCCCGGACATGGCAGATAAGACTACAATTTTCCTCTCATCATCATCAATTAATGGTATCAGCGCTTTTATCCTGTCGGGATTTCCCACTGAAGTCCCACCAAATTTCATTACTTTCATACCTGTTATTAAATTAAAAAAAACCTGCATTTTTTTGCAGGTACGTTTTATCTTTATTCATACATAATACTCACATTATGACAAAGCAGACCTGATATACAGATGTTTAATACACCACAAGAACTTTATTATCTGTTTGTTCAGATATTAATAATCAGGGAGCAAAAATAAACTTTTAATTAATACATAATAAACTATTGGAGAAATTTTTATTACAGGATGAAACTTCTGACTTACCCGTAACCGGCATGTGGCTTGAGGCTTGAGGCTTGAGGTATGTGGCATAAGTCCCGATGCCCCTCGCCCCATAACTCACAAGTTTGTTATCCTTTTTCAAAACTTTTTTCTTTAATTTCATTTTTATTTTTACTTTTGCACCCGCTATCTTTTCCCTGCCCAGATGGCGAAATTGGTAGACGCGCTAGTTTCAGGGACTAGTGTCAGCAATGATGTGCAGGTTCGAGTCCTGTTCTGGGCACAAACCCCATCTTGCCCAGATGGTGAAATTGGTAGACACGCCAGCTTGAGGGGCTGGTGCCGGTTACGGTGTGCAAGTTCGAGTCTTGTTCTGGGCACTATAAAAGGCAAAAGGATAAAGGCAAAAGGCAAATCAAGAAAAAACTTTTTCCTTTTTCCTTTTTCCTTTTTACTTGATAGTCGAATCATAAATTGCCTGAAGTATTTCCGACCTGATATTCAGATCAGACAAAAGGTTATTATTTCTTGTCGGATAAACCCTGTTGCATAAGAAAATATAGGTAATTTCAAAAGCAGGATCAATCCACACAAATGTCCCGGTATAACCCGCATGACCAAAACTTGAAGGGGTAGCGCTCATTGCCGGGTAAGCCTCTTTTTCTGTCAGTTCAGAGTTATTCAGAAGAGGTTTATCAAATCCGAGGCCTCTACGGTTATCATTCTCCGGGAACTGAACCCTGGTGTACTCTTCCATAACATCATGGCTAATCAGTTGTTCCCCGCCATATTCTCCCATTCTGCGATAGAGTTCCATCAACTTCATAAGATCGTTTGCTGTTGCGAATTGCCCGGCGTGGCCCGATATTCCACCCAACATCGCGGCTCCTTCATCGTGTACCGTACCGTGCAAAAGTTGTTTTCTGAAAAGGGAATCATATTCAGTAGGAACAATCCTGCTTAACGGGTATTTCAGATACGGGTTGAAAGCAATATCATAAGCGCCGATTTTTTGATAAATATTTTCAGTAACAAAATCATACCATTTCTGACCTGATAATTTTTCTATAATTTCAGGTGCAATTATAAATGTAAGATCAGAATAGAGGTATTTTTTTTCACCAACAGGGCTTTTTTTAATTTCAGAAAAAATTTTCTTCCTGTAATTTTTATTAATATATAGCCCTTGTGCAACTTCCAACGGAAATTTCTCTGAAAATTCAGGTTCCAGGGTATTGTGTTTAAACTTTCCATTTTTTTTAACGGTTTCCTTCCAGAAAGGAATCCAGGCTGTTAGTCCGGCCTGGTGAGTCAGCACATCCCTTAATAAAAGATTATCCTTGTTTGAATGTTTGAAATAGGGAAGATAATTCCCTAAAGTCTCATCAGGAGAGAACTTCTCTTCAGTGTCAAGAAGCATTAGCCCGGGAAGCGTTGCAGAGACCTTCGTAACTGACGCAAGATCAAAGAGGTCATCTTCCAGAACGGGAACCCTGTTATCATAGGTCTGATATCCATAAGTCTTCCGGAAGATTACAACACCTTTTCTGGCGGCCATAACCTCACATCCCGGAAAGGCTTTTGCAGTTAGACCGATATTCACTATTGAGTCTATCTTCCTGTTAAGAATTTCAGATGACATGCCCACACTTTCCGGTAATCCATACTGCATCCTGATGTTACCGGGAGTTATTATTCCAAAACCTGAGGGCCAGTTTTCATTTATTGTAACAGGAAGAAATCCGCGGGCGCCGATACCGCCGAAAATGAGCTGAGCTGACAGATCTTCTGTGTATTCATTCTCCTGGTAAGCAATTATAAGACCATCAGTATTTTGTAGAGAGTTGATTCTTGCAATGGCATAAGGATTTCCAAAATATGTTATGATACATTTATTTCCGGAATTGAGCTTTTCAAGAAAACTGTCAAGACCTTCAGGTATACCAAAATTCATTACAGATCTCTGGTCAGTATTAAAGACTCCTGCAATTACCAGATCATATTTTTCCAGCTTTTTAAGCAGACTGGTAGCTTTTTTCTGATTAAGCGTATCAATGAAATAATTATCAACAGTAGTGTATTTTGAAATTCTTAACTGGTAAGGTGTTATTCCTCCATGGTTTATGGCAAGTGTTGCAATTTTAAGGTTTGCCAGGTTCCTTACCGGGATGACATTTTGTTTGTTATTAAGTACAGTCAACGCATTTGCATAAAGGTCACGTATTAATGCTTTGGATGTCATAGGAGATAACTCCTTGTCAATATTTTCTTTATTAATTGTTTGTAGTTTGTTTAACCCCGACCAGTACTTCAGGGCAAGTATCTTTCTGCATTTAAGAGCTATATCTTCATTTGTAAGTTTTTTCGATTTGATGTAGCTTTTCGTTTCTTTGATGGCTTCCTCAACATTTGTAACAAATTCAATTACATCGTTACCTGCCTCAAGAGCTTTTGCGTCAACTTCACCAGGTTTAAAATATTTTGTAACCCCCTGCATATTCATTGCATCAGTGATTATCAGTCCCTTGAATCCTAGTTCATTCTTAAGCAAACCTTTAATAATGACTGGGGAAAGGGTAGAGGGAAGCCCTGTTGTTGTATCGAGTGAAGGCAGGTTGAGGTGGGCAGTCATTATGCTTCCGATCCCTTCACTTATAAGCTTACGAAAGGGATAGAGCTCAATGCTGTCGAGCCGCTGCCTGGAATGTATTATTAAAGGCAGATCAAGATGGGAATCAACATTTGTATCACCATGCCCCGGAAAATGCTTTGCAGTCGCCATAACGCCGTTATCCTGCATACCCTTAATGTACATAATGGTTTTCAATGTAACTTTATCCCTGTTTTCTCCAAATGAGCGGTAGTTAATAACCGGATTAAGGGGATTAACATTAATGTCGGCAACGGGAGCTAAATTTATTTGCATGCCCAGCCGTTTAAACTGAGAAGCAACAGCTTTCCCGAACTGATATATCAGGGAATCATTTTTTATAGCGCCCAGTGTCATCTGATAAGGGAATTTTTCTACATTGTCGAGCCTCATACCGATACCCCACTCTGCATCAAGTGAGATAATCAGAGGAACCCTGGAAATTTTCTGGTAAAAACTGGTCAATTCGGCCTGTTTCTCAGCTGTTCCCTGGAAGAAAACAATGCCTCCGACTCCATATTTCCTGATGATATCGCTCATCTCAACTTCATGAGATACATCCCTGTTGGAATAACCTGCAACCCAGATGCATTGGGCTATCTGTTGCTCAGTTGAAAGAGTATTCAGTACAGAATCAACCCAGGGGTGGTTCATATATTTTAGAAATGGGGGATCAGTTTGTTGTGAAAAGGATGGCAAATATACGGCAATCGCAATCAGAATGATCAAAAGAGTAGTAGTATGAGTGCGTGGATGCATAATATCGATTTTTTATTGAGCCTGACTTAAAACAATTCATCAGATGAATCAATCAAATGTAATGATTATTTTTACGCAACATTATTCGGATTCATTTATGGCAAAAAGGAGAAAGTAAAAAGAATTCAAATGAGTTGGATAATATATAAATAGAGAAAAATATTCATGGATGAAATAAACATAATATCAGCTGGTTACAGAGAGCTTTTCGGGGGTTCTGATTTAAAAATTATCGCGTTGCCAAAGTCGGGTTCTGACAGGAGATATTTTAGAATTATTGACGGAACGAAGACCATAATCGGGGCATATAATGCTAACCCGGAAGAAAACGAAGCTTTTATCGGATTCACAAAACACTTCATTTACAAAGGACTTCCAGTACCGGAAATATTTGGTTATATTCCTGAAAAATACATCTACTTTCTTCAGAATCTGGGTGATACCAATCTTTATACGTGGCTCCATAATAAACCGGATATTTCAGATTTCAGCATTGAGACAAAAAATCTTTACAGGAAAATTCTTGATAATTTAATTCTCTTTCAGACCAAAGGTATTGATGGCCTGAACCTCGACCTCTGCTATCCTCACAGAAGCTTTGATCGTCAGTCGATGATGTGGGATATGAATTATTTTAAGTATATGTTATTAAAGCTTCTCGCGGTATCTTTCAACGAACGCCACCTCGAACAGGACTTTAATTCATTGGCTGATTATCTTCTTGAGACCGGGCAGGACTATTTTCTTTACCGCGACTTCCAGACTGCAAATATAATGATAGTGGGAGAGGAACCTTGGTTCATCGATTACCAGGGTGGCAGGAAAGGCGCCCCACAATATGATGTTGCATCATTATTATACGATGCAAAGATCCCAATGTTACAGGAGAACCGGGAAGAACTTCTCGGATACTATATTGATAAATTTTGTTCAGTTTCAAAGGAGGACAGACAAAAATTCAGGGGGTATTACATGGGATTCAGCGTGATACGTATAATGCAGGCACTTGGAGCATTCGGTTTCAGGGGTTTATATGAACAAAAACCTACTTTTATTGATAGTATTGTGCCGGGTGTAACTCTGCTTCTGCAGGTGATTGATTCTGCTGAAAACCATATTAAGCTCCCGGAATTGTACCACACTATCAGGTCAATTCCTAATTCTCAGATGTTTATTAGACTTTCTGACGGTAATCATTAATACCTGACAAATGAAAGCAATGATCCTGGCTGCAGGAAAGGGCACGAGGCTTGGTAAGATTACAGAAAGCATTCCCAAGGCTCTTGTTGTTATCAATGGGAAAACTGCTCTTCAGCTTGCAGTTGAGAAATGTTCCGTGCATGGCTTTAACGACATAATAATAAATGTGCACCATTTCGCAGATATGGTTGAAGATGAGGTAAAAAGGCTCAATAAAATGGGATTCAGAATCTCTGTTTCGGATGAGAGAGAGATGCTTCTTGAGACAGGCGGAGGATTATTTAAAGCCAGAGGATTCTTCGATAAAAGCCCTTTCCTTATTTATAACGTAGATATAGTATCTGATCTTGATCTTTCATCTCTGTATAGATTCCATCTTGAAAAGAAAGGACTTGCCACCCTGGCAGTAAGGAACCGTCGGGGAAACAGGTTCTACCTTGTTGATAAATCAGGGCTGATAAAGGGATGGCGAAACAAAGCCACTGGTGAGCAGATACTATCTGGAACGACGTCTGAAGAGCTTTCGGAAATAGCATTTTCGAGCATGCATATTGTTGAACCTGAGGTATTTAATTATATGGATGAAGGTGTCTATACAATGACTACTCTTTATCTCAGTCTCGCTGCAGAACACAATATATTTACCTTCAGAGATGATGAAGGTTATTGGGGAGATATAGGAACTCCGGAAAGTCTCGGGGAGGTCAGAAAAATGCTTGATACAAATAAATAAATTTGTTTCTCGTTTCTCGTTTATCTCCATTAAACCCGAAACGCGAAACGAAAAACGCGAAACAACACACCCGGATTATAGTTTCCAGAAAGTTCTCGTAAAAATGGTGAATACAGTAATAATTTCCAGCCTCCCGATAATCATCAACAGACTTAGAACTACCTTACTCACCTCGGGTATATGGGCAAAATTGCTCATCGGACCAACAGTGCCAAGACCCGGTCCGATTCCTGCCATACATGTTGCCACTGAACTGGCTGCGGAAACCGGATCAACACCTGTTACCACTACTATAATTGTTCCAAGTATAAAAAGAAACAGGTACAAAACAACAAAGGAAAGTATGGAGATGTTGGTATTCTCAGCAATGCTCTTCCCATTTAATTTTATGAATGATATAGATTTTGGGTGATTAAGCTTGATAAAAACGTTTTTAATGTTTTTCAGTACAATTAAATGTCTCGCCATCTTAATTCCACCGCTTGTGGAACCGGTACTTCCCCCTGAAAACATCATAACAAAGATTAATAGAACAGCTGTTAAAGGCCAGAGGATATAATCGGCTGAGGCAAATCCGGTGCAGGTCATGATGGAAATAATCTGGAAAAAACCATCGCGAAATGATTCCTCAAATGTTCTGGTTGAGTTAACCAGCAGAATTATTGTTGCAATTGCACCGGCCATTATGACAACGACAATATAAAACCAAAGCTCTTCATTTTGCCTGACTTTCTTGAAGTTTAACTTCACCAGATAGTAATAAACAACCTGGCTTGTACCTGCCAGGAACATGAAAATCATAACAATATATTGACTGTAAGAAGAATAGAACAGCAGACTGTTATTCTTAGTTGAAAAACCTCCCGTGGCTATCGTACCAAAAGAGTGACAAATACTGTCAAAAAGTGTCATGTCACCTATATTCAGCAATACTATTTCGGCAAGGGTAAGTACAAGGTAAATAAACAATACCCTGAATCCGATTGCCTTGGTTTTAGGGTGAATTTTTTCTTTCATAGATGATTCAAGACTGAATAGCTGGTACCCGGTAACCCTCAATGAAGGGAGGATAATTATTACCAGCACTATGATCCCTATTCCTCCAACCCAGTGCGTCAGGCTTCGCCAGAAGAGTATCGAGTAAGGCAGTATTTCAACATCCTTCAGGATAGAAGAACCTGTAGTGGAAAAGCCTGAAGTGGATTCAAAAAATGCATCAATAAATGAGGGGATTGTACCACTAAAAAGATAGGGTAATGTCCCTAATAATGAGAAGACCACCCATGATAAGGTGACTGCCAGATATCCATCCCTGCTGCTGAATTTATTCTTATCAGCATCTCTTGTTACGAGATAAAATATTGCTGATAACAAGATAGTTATGACAGCCGACCAGAGGAATGGATAAGGAGACTCCTTATAAATAAATACAACAGGCAAACAGAATAGATACGATATTGTCTCTATCAGCAGAATGGTACTTAATATCCGTAGAATTAACAAAGGATTGATCAGCTTCATATTCAGGTTCCGGAATTTTCAGGATACAAATATAAGCAGAATTACTATTGATATACTTGTCCATTGAATCGGAAATACAATGATTCAATTAAGTATGATAAAAGTCTATTGATTGGTCATTTTTATATCATATATTTGGATCAGCTATTTGGTAACACAATTCTTTGGTTAATATTTTTAAATCTTCAAATTTTTTACATACTACCTGACTAACGTGTTGTAATATTGAATATATGGGAAAAGTATTAGTTATCGGTGCCGGTGGAGTCGGAACAGTTGTAGTTCATAAAATGGCTTCTCTGCCGGAGGTTTTTACAGAAATTATGTTAGTCAGCCGTACAAAATCCAAGTGCGATGCTATTGCTGAAAGAATTGGAAAAGACCGGATTAAAACAGCACAGGTTGATGCTGATAATGTACCGCAACTTGTTAAACTGATCAGATCATTTAAGCCTGATATCGTGGTAAATGTTGCTTTGCCTTACCAGGATCTTCATATTATGGATGCCTGCCTTGAAACTGGTGTTGCATATCTTGATACGGCAAACTATGAACCACTTGAAGAGGCCAAATATGAATACAGCTGGCAATGGGCTTATATCGACCGGTATAAGAAGGCTGGAATTACTGCAATTCTTGGATGCGGTTTCGACCCCGGGGTTACTTCAATTTACACAGCCTATGCCGCTAAACACTATTTTGATGAATTGCATTACCTTGATATTGTTGATTGTAATGCAGGTGATCATGGCAAACCGTTTGCTACAAATTTTAATCCCGAAATAAATATCAGGGAGGTGACACAAAAAGGTAAATACTGGGAAAATGGTAAATGGATAATAACCAAACCACATGAAATACATAAACCATTGAACTATCCGGAGATTGGCCCGAAAGAATCATACGTTATAAATCATGAGGAACTTGAATCACTTGTTAAGAATTATCCGACTCTTAAACGTGCCCGGTTCTGGATGACATTCGGACAGGAATATCTTACCCATCTGCGTGTAATCCAAAATATTGGAATGGCGGGCATTGAACCAATCATGTTTAATGGAATGGAGATAATCCCAATCCAGTTCCTGAAAGCAGTACTACCTGATCCGGGTGGATTGGGGGTAAACTATAAAGGTCAGACATCAATCGGATGCCGTATAAAAGGAATAAAGAACGGTAAGGAAAAAAACTATTATGTCTACAATAATTGCAGTCATGAGGCAGCTTACGCGGAGACAGGAGCGCAGGGAGTGAGCTATACAACAGGAGTGCCGGCAGCTATTGGAGCCATGATGTACCTTAAAGGCATCTGGAAAAAATCAGGTGTATTCAATGTTGAAGAGTTTGATCCTGATCCGTTTATGGCCGAATTGAACCGGTTGGGTTTACCTTGGGTGGAGTTGCATGATGTTGATTTGGAATTATAAAAAGTCTTTACGCCTTTCAGGCTGTCTTGCTCCCCGCGGTCGCTGTCTTAAGGTCTTGGCCTTCGGCCTGTCAAAATGGATCGAAGCGAAAGATAGCGAAGCGTTAAGAGTTGAAGACGGAGCGAAGCGACAGACAACAAGACAACAAGACAACAAGACAATTTTATGTCAATAGATTATAACAAAACACCATCTCCTTGTTATGTAATAGAGGAAGACAGATTTAGAAAAAATCTATCTCTGATAAAGCGCGTATCTGACGGATCCGGCGCTGAGATAATCCTTGCATTCAAAGGATTTGCCATGTGGGGGGTTTTTCCCATTCTCAGGGAATATATTTCAGGCGCCGCTGCAAGTTCTGTGGATGAAGCACGTCTGTGTTTCGAAGAGATAGGTTCTCCTGCTCATACCTATTCTCCTGTATATAAGGAGAGTGAATTTCATTCAATTCTGAAATACAGTTCTCATATTTCCTTTAATTCATTAAACCAGTTCAGAAAATATTCGAAATATTCACAAGTATCTTCGAAAAAAGTTTCAGCCGGATTGAGAATTAATCCTGAATATTCAGAGGTAAGCCATGGGTTATATAATCCATGTTCCCCCGGATCGAGACTGGGAGTAAACGCGGATGATCTGAAAAATGGTTTACCGGCAGGAATCGAAGGACTTCATTTTCACGTTCTTTTTGAATCAGACTCTTATGCTCTTGAGAAAGTCCTGCAGATTGTTGAAGTTAAATTCGGAAAGTTTTTCCCTCAGCTGAAGTGGATCAATATGGGTGGTGGACATCTGATGACCAGAAAAGATTATGATGTTGATCATCTTATAGAAATTCTTAAAAGATTCCGTGAGAAATCTGGTCTTCATGTCATTCTTGAACCGGGAAGCGCTTTTGCATGGGAAACAGGAGAATTAGTTGCGACTGTTGAAGATATAGTTGAAAACCAGGGAATTAAAACGGCTATTTTAGATGTCTCTTTTACTGCTCACATGCCCGATTGTCTCGAAATGCCATACAAACCTAAAATAGACGGTGCAACTGACCCGGTTACCGGAAAACCAACTTACAGGATGGGAGGTAACTCATGTTTGGCAGGTGATGTAATGGGTGAATGGTCTTTTGAAAAGGAACTTAAACCAGGTGACAGGATAATCTTCCAGGATATGATCCATTATACAATGGTGAAGACTACTACATTCAACGGTGTGCACCATCCATCTATCGGCATCTGGACGATGGAGGGCAAATTCAAATTAATTAAGGAATTTGGCTACGAAGACTATAAAAACCGATTGTCATAAAACGTGGCTGCTAGTGTATTCTTCCAGTTGCCTGATTGTTTTATAATCGGCTAAATTGTTTTTCGCTGATTTTTTAAGTCTGGTTGAAGCTTCAGCGGGTTTCTCACTGTTACGGCCAGGGATCAGTACATTTTTACTCTGATTTAACGATCAAATAGCTTAATTAAGTGATTTTTCATTTTTTTGTAATATATTTAAGCTGTTCAGAAAAGAGGACTTCCTTATTCAATCATTTAGAAATTTTTCTATGAACAACAAAACTCCAATTGCTCTCTGCGCGTCATGTGCTTTGATTTCATTCCAGGCTATTGCCCAAAAATCTGAACCTGCAAAAACCAAACTTCCAAATATTGTATTAATCTTCATCGATGACATGGGATATGGTGATGTTGGTTGCTTCGGGGCTACCCAATATAACACTCCAAACATAGACAGGCTGGCCTCAACGGGAATGCGATTCACTAATTTCTATGTGGCACAGGCTGTAAGCAGTGCTTCACGTGCCGGACTTTTAACAGGATGTTATTCAAACCGGGTGGGTATTTCAGGAGCTCTGATGCCATATGATAGCATCGGGATTAATGCAGATGAACAATTAATACCTGAATTGCTTTCACCAAGAGGTTACAAAAATGCAATCGTTGGTAAATGGCACCTTGGCCATCATTATCAGTTTTTGCCTTTGCAAAATGGCTTCCAGGAATATTTTGGCCTTCCGTATTCCAATGATATGTGGCCGGTCGATTATGACGGTAAACCTGCAACAAAAGATAAGAGTCCCGGGAAATTAAGGTACCCGCCTCTTCCCCTGATCAGGGGCAATGAAAAAATCAGGGTGATAGAAACACTTGAAGATCAGGCACAACTCACAACCTTATATACTGAGTATGCAGTTGATTTTATTAACAGGAACAAAAAGAACCCATTCTTTTTATACCTGGCCCATTCCATGACTCATGTTCCCCTGGCCGTCTCCGATAAATTCAAAGGAAAAAGTAAACAGGGACTTTTTGGCGATGTTGTCATGGAAATTGACTGGTCGGTGGGCGAAATAATGAAAACACTCCAAAAAAACGGGCTTACCGAAAATACCCTGGTAATATTCACGACCGATAACGGGCCATGGTTAAATTTTGGGAATCATGCCGGTTCGGCCGGAGGACTTCGTGAAGGCAAAGGTTGCAGTTGGGAGGGTGGACAACGCGTGCCCTGTATAATGTCATGGCCCGCAAAAATTCCTTCAGGTTTAATATGCAATAATATTGCTTCCACTATTGATATACTGCCGACATTTTGTGCTATTACCGGTTCAGCTTTACCTGCCGGGAAGATTGACGGGGTAAATATCATGTCATTGCTTGAAGGGAATTTTGATGCCAATCCGCGGGATGTCTTTTATTATTTTTACCGGAAAAACAGTCTTGAAGGTGTAAGGAAAGGACAATGGAAATTAATGCTCCCTCATACCTATCGTTCATACGAAGGTAAAATGCCCGGCAATGATGGCTGGCCCGGGCAATACAGCAATGGAAAAACAGATTATGCTCTTTATGACCTTCGGCGCGATCCGGGTGAGCGTTACGACATAATGGAGCTATACCCTGCAGTAGTTGATGACCTGAAAAAACTTGCTGATGAAATGAGACAGGATCTGGGAGATGAGAATTATTCTTTGCCTGGGGTAAACTCCCGTAAGCCGGGCTCAATAAAAAAACAAAACTAATTAATAACTCTTAATATCATGATTAACACTACATCCAACACGATTATTTATAGTGGTTTATCGGCTCTTTTTGGTATAGGAATCAGTGTACCACTTCAAGGACAGAACCATGTCAAGTCAACCCCTGTTCAAAAGTCGCGGCCCAATATCGTCTATATCATGAGCGACGACCATGCTTACCAGGCCATCAGCGCCTATGGCGGGCCACTGAAAAATTTTGCACAAACGCCAAACATCGACAGGATAGCAGCTAACGGGATGCGATTCAACCGGTGTCTGGTTACTAATTCTATATCAGGGCCTTGCCGGGCTGTAATATTAACCGGCAAATACAGCCACCTGAATGGTTTTCTTTCAAATGACAGACAACCCGCATTTGACGGATCCCAGCAAACTTTCCCGAAACTTCTTCAGGCAGCAGGTTATAATACAGCTATTATAGGCAAATGGCATCTCGGATCTGATCCGACAGGATTTGACCAATGGGATATATTGCCGGGGCAGGGAAATTATTACAACCCTGATTTTATAAATAAGGATGGACGATATATCGTACAAGGCTATGTGACGGAAATAATTACAAAAAAGAGTCTGGAATGGCTGAAAGAGGCAAAGGAGTCTGGAAAACCATTTATGCTGATGATGCACCACAAAGCCCCGCATCGCGAATGGCAACCAGGTCCAAATGAATTATCTCTTTATAAAGATATTACGTTTCCAGAGCCTTCAACCCTGTTTGACGACTATTCTAATCGAGGTACGGCAGAGAATACTCAAGACATGTCTATTTCGAAAACCATGCGGATTGAAGAGGATAACAAGATGTACAAGGATCGTTCAAAGATGAAAACTACCGGACTCAACCGGATGACTCCTGAACAAATGGCAGCATGGAATAATATCTATGATCCAATTATCAGACATTTCTATGAAGCCAATCTGTCGGGTGATGATCTGGTTCGCTTTAAATACCAGCGTTATCTACAGGATTATCTTGCATGTATCGCGGCTGTTGATAAGAGTGTAGGTGAGGTTCTGGACTTCCTGAAGGAAAACGGCCTCGATAAAAATACAATAGTTATCTATGCCTCCGACCAGGGATTCTACCTTGGAGAACATGGCTGGTTCGACAAACGGTGGATGTTTGAACAGTCATACCGGACTCCTCTTCTTATTCAATGGCCGGGTGTTACAAAGCCAGGAAGCGTTAATAAAGATATGGTCTCCAACATCGACCTTGCGGAAACGTTTCTCGATATGGCAGGGGTCAAAGTTCCTGAAGATATGCAGGGAATGAGCATGGTAAGCATTTTAAAAGGAAATACACCTTCAGATTGGAGAAAAGAACATTATTATCATTATTATGAATACCCCGGTCCCCACATGGTTAAGCGCCATTACGGGATGAGTACTGAAAGGTATAAACTCATTCATTATTACTATGATATTGACGAATGGGAACTCTATGATATTAAGGCAGATCCGCAGGAAATGAAGAATGTTTACAATGATCCGGCTTATGCTTCTGTAAAAGCTGATCTACATAAACAATTGGAAAAGCTAATGATAAAATACAAAGACAGCGACTCTCTGGCAAAATCGTTTTTACCAACAAAATAGATCCCTCAGCCTCAGCCTCAGCCTCAGCCTCAGCCTCAGCCTCAGCCTCAGCCTCAGACTGAGTATAGCGGTTTTTCCATACAGCAGACCTTAAACTTCTTCCCGCTGCCACATGGACATGGATCATTCCTTTCGGGAGTCACAGGCTTTATAACCTGGTTGTCCTTGTTCCTGATCCACTTCATCACATTTGCCGGCGCTCTCTTATTCTTAAGCTCTTTCGCCATATATTCCATGTATGGTTCCACATGATGGAAAAATATTTTGTAACCCTCGCACAAATAGTTTAAACCTGGTTTCCCATCAGGTGTATTAATGAACCTGTGTTTTGGGCATTCACCATGGCAGGCATACCGGACATCGCACTGCAGGCAATATCGCGGCAGCTTGTTACGCTTATCAATTCCAAAATCAAACTGACGTTGGGACTTCACCATGTCAATCATAGGTTTCTCTGTGATATTTCCCAGGAAATATTCGGGATAAACATAATGATCGCATGAAAAAATATCTCCGTTATGCTCCATTACAAGAGCATCTCCGCATGTTTCAGAAAAAACACACAGGCCCGGCATCTCGCCAACATAATTAGCAAGGGTCGTATCGAAAATCTGAACATAGTACCTTGCAACATCATTTCGTACCCATTCATTGAAAATGGTAATCATGAACTTGCCAAAATCTTTCCCATTTACCGACCATTCTGTAACCGAAGCATCGGCACCGAAGCGAGGAGCCACCAGATTTAAACTTCCCTCTTTCGGTCGATTGGCAACTCTTTCTACAATTGGCAGGAACTGAATAAATCCGCTGCCTATGCGTTTCAGGAACCTGTATGTTTCGGATGCGAAATGTACATTATAGCTGTTTACACAGCTGAGTGTATTAAATTCTACCTTGTTCTTATGAAGCAACTCAACACCTTTCATTGCCCTCTTAAAAGAAGGTCCTCCTGAAAATGTTTTCCTGTAACGGTCGTGGTTGTGTTCTTCACCATCAATAGAGATTCCTACAAGTATATTGTTATCTGTAAAGAATTTACACCAGTCATCATTAAGCCTGGTCCCATTGGTCTGAAAAGCGTTCTCGATAGTTTTTCCGGCGGAATATTTCTTCTCCAGTTCAATAACTTTTTTGAAATAATCCAGACCCAGAAGTGTTGGTTCTCCTCCCTGCCAGGTAAATGTTACAACAGGCACCTGTTGCGCTTCGATATACTGTTTTATGAAATATTCTAAAAGTTCCTCTGATAGCCGGAAATCATTTTTCCCCGGAAAAAGTTTCTTCTTTTCAAGATAGTAGCAATAGGTACAGTTTAAATTACATATTGGACCTGTGGGCTTTACCATTACGTTGAAGGCATTTGGCCTTCGGAGTTTTAATGCATCTGTGAAAAGGATATCCATGAGTTGGTGCAGATTATATAAGATACAAAAATACAATTATCATTTAGATGAGCAAATGCCTGTGACCATGGTCAACGAATTTAAATTTTAATGTGTATCCGAATTCATGTAGATAAGCTCTTTGATTTTTCTATTCGTGGTGAGATTACCTTCGATGAGCTCATCGCGCAGGAGCGGGACTCAGTTCCTCATTTCCCTGCGCATCATTACTACTAATGACAACATTTTTCAGATGGACTGTTTCTGGAGCAGGAGATTCCTCATTAATCCACCGCAAACAAATCTCAAGCCATAGGGAAATACCAGCTTAAGGTGGATGAATGAGGAATCTCATGCTTGCATTTCCGTATCGCTAAATCATTTTCACTTTGAGGTAACCGTCCCGCACACAGCTAAAATATCATATCGTCATGTATGCAGTTACTAACTGAAGCTAAGAGG
This sequence comes from Bacteroidia bacterium, assembly GCA_026391555.1. Classification (GTDB taxonomy): domain Bacteria; phylum Bacteroidota; class Bacteroidia; order Bacteroidales; family VadinHA17; genus LD21. The sequence continues at coordinate 24,537 of JAPLEB010000096.1, forward strand.
TTTAGCTGGTTGTCAAGCTCTCGAAGAAGTAATAACCCGCCATCGCTGCTTATGCGGTCACCACTAAACCTAAGATCAATATTTTTACCTTGTATGGGAAAAAGGATAATTTCGGGTGCGGTAATTTTAGATTTTTTGTCTATCATTGTACAAAGGGGTTATTTTGTTGTAACGACTTTAAATATAGCTATATAAGTTATAAATAAAGAAGAAACCCCCCTTTTTTATGAATAATTCAGGATACACTAAACACATACTAATGAAATTATTTTTATCCGTACTATTCTCCCTGCTTATTGGTTTATTCAATGCAGGCCCTTCATATTGCCAGTTATCAAAATCCTGGCAACTATTTGAAACCATGCATCCTATTGATAAGCAACTGGTTGCACTACACATTAACGATGCTGCAGGAGAAATTGTTGACAACACAGGTACCAGCGATGTGACAAACGCAATACAAAAGGCTATTGATCAGGTATTTAACATGGGAGGAGGAGCAATATATGTCCCAGCTGGGACTTATAGGTTTGACGGCACTCTTACAGTGCGTGAAGGTGTTAACTTAAGGGGTGATTTCAATGTTCCCGATGGTTCATCTGTATCCGGCACCATATTCGAGATATTTTCCGGCAAGGGCAATGCAGAGGGTACTCCATTCATTACGATAAGGGGTTGTGCCACTTTCGACGGGTTCACTCTCTGGTATCCGGAACAGGATGCCTCATCAATCACACCCTATCCCCCTTCCATAAGATTCTTAAAGAATGATAATGAAAGATATTCCAAGCATGGAACAAGAATTCGTTGTGTGAACCTTGTAAATTCATATTTCGGAATTGACATTGGTATTGTTAACACAGCACTTCCTATGGTTTGTCATACATACGGTTCTCCGCTTAAAACCGGGCTAAGAATAAATGAATGTTCGGATGTAAGCCGGATATATGATATCCATTTCTCCCCGAATTATTGGTCGGAATCCGGATTAGCCAGAGCTCCGGCAAAAAATGGACCGCATTCTGTTTTTATGTATGAGGAGGGTCAGGGTGTTGAATATATCCGAAGCGATAACGGATTTAACGGATTCTGGTATATTTCCGGATATAGTGTTGGTATGTCAATGAACAGCAGTTGGTCCGGGGGTCCATTTTATCAATTAGAAATTACAGGTTGCAAGGAGGCTCTTGTGCTTAAAGAGCTCAATCAGGTTCCAGCCACTTTTTCACGTTGTATCTTCGAAGGTGCCGATGCATCGTTGGTTTTGGACGAATTGACCGGTGCGGCACAGTTTTACCAGTCACAGTTCAAGAGTGGCAACTATTCAGTGAAAATTGCCCCTCCAGGCAATTATTTTGCATCACAGGTAAGTTTCCAGGACTGTGTATTTGAAGCACCGGCTCAGCTCACAGGAATGATGGCATCCATTGTCGATTCTAAGTTTCCATTTACCGGTAATCATGTAATTTTGAATCAGGGCTGTAAAAATGCTCTTTTAATGGACAATATCTATGAAGGGGCACGTACTATAATCAACAATATGTCCGACAAGAAGAAAGTGCTGATCAGGGATACTACGAAGACTTACCTTTCAGCTCCGGAATTTGACTATGTCCCTTTCGTTTCACATGCTCCTACAAGAGTTGCGTTGTATATAGGAACGGACTTCCCAGGGGTAGTGGATGGAGATGGGCTTAATGACGGTCCCGGTCTGCAGCTTGCCCTTGACAAAGCATATCAGGATGGTGGAGGTATCGTATATCTTCCAGTCGGAGAATATAATATCAGCACGCCGATCACTATACCTGAGAATGTAGAATTGCGTGGTGCGCTGGACATCCCGCATCATGCTAAGATATTAGTGAGTACAGGAGTAGTACATGAGTTTGGAACTTTGATCTATGTCGACCACAATCGGGGAAGCTCTGAAGGAGCCACCATTGTATTATCACCAAATTCAGGCGTTCGCGGAATTTCAGTCTATTATCCTGGTCAGAATTTTTATGAAACGGGGGTTGCTGTACCCTATCCCTGGCTCTTTGGTTTGAATGGGGAAAATATATACATTAAAAATGTCTGTTCTGTAAATGCCTATCAATTCATCGATATTGCATCTGCTAAATGCGATAACCACTATATTGAGAATATAATTTCTTTAGCTCTGAAAACTGGCATCAGGGTGGGAAAAGGTTCCACAGGTGGGAGGTTACGGAATGTGCATTTACAAAATTCTAACCTGGGGCAGTCAGAATTCCCCACGAATGATGAACTTCTTGCTAACTGGACCCATGCCAATTTAGAACTTTTCAAGTTTGGAAACACTGTCGGCCAGGAGATGCTTTTCTGTTTTGGAAGACTTTGTCGTGCAGGAATTGTATTGGAAGAGGAATCCGGTGTGGGACCCAGTGGATTATGTATTGGTTTTGGAGTCGAAGATATCACAGAGGGGGCATGCCTTGATGTAAAAGGCAACAACGGTTTCAATTTTATTAACTCATCACTTTTGTCTGAAAACATAACAGTAAATATCGAAACAGCTGATACATTACTGCTCTTTAATTCGAGGACCAAAGAGAGCAGATATTTTATCAAATCATCTTCCCGGGTTGGCAAACTTGTATTTACCCAGGTTTTGCACCGTGGTGAAAATACCATTATTCATTATAATCAGGGTGAGGTTGAGGTGGTAAATGCACTCTTTTTTAATGGATTGGAAATTGAGCTCAATAATCCGGATATCCCACTAGTTTTATATGGAGGGTTTATGAAGAGCGGAATTCTGGAAGTAAATTTTGAGAAGACAGGAATATTCCGGGATTATCTGCCAGATTCCCATAATGCTGACTCATCAACTGTTTTTAATCCGGATCTGTTTCTATTTCCCGGAGATATTGAATCTATTATCGAGGCAATAGAAAATAATAAAGTGACAATACAAAAGGAGGTTAAATGTTATCCTAATCCGGCAGATGAAGTTATTCATTTTGAGTGGAAGCATCAAGGTGATGTCAGGTTAGATATCTATAACACATTGGGCCAGAAGGTTTATGCCACCAGTGAAACAGGCTCTCAAATCTCCATTGCAACAAATAAAATCGGAAACCCAGGGTTATATTTCGCCAGGTTCTCTGGTAAGGGATGGGGAGAAACCTCTCTGATTTTGCTCCGTTAGGTTTTAGAAAAATGGATTGCAACCCTAATAATCCTAAGGGATTTCCTTGAGCAGAATTAAGCTGTCCTTTCAGGACGAAGGGTAAATCCTTACCCTCCAAAATCGGATTAAATGAAATGCTGAAAACAGAAAAACCGGAAGATTACAAAACCGATACTTCCGGTTTTTTATCAAATACGTATAATCAAATACATCAAAGGATTATAAACTTCAATGTCTTTTTGTCTGTTGACAAAATATATATCGTTAAATGTACAACTATCATACTAATGATTATTAATTTACACTCTGGAATTCATTAATTGATAATTAATAGAAAATTATACTAATTTAATTAGTTTTGATCTCTCATAGTAAAATAAAATGAATAATATAACTAACTACGAATTCTGGAAACCATCAATTATATTGTTCGCCAGTCTCCAGGCTAATTTGCTTTATGCACAAACCAAGCCAAACATAGTAGTCATTTTAACAGACGACCAGGGGTATGCAGATTTCAGTCACAATCCTTATCACGCTGACTACGTGCATACACCAAATATGGATGCACTGGCAAATGAAGGGATTTTCTTCTCGCAGGCATATACATCTGGGAATACATGTTCGCCAACACGTGCGGGAATAATGACTGGACGTTATCAGCATCGCACCGGCATATATGACTCTGGCGAGGGAGGATCTGGAATGCCCCTTACGGAGACTCTATTTCCCAAGTTTCTGAAACCTTTAGGATATGTGTGTGGAGCTTTTGGCAAATGGCACCTGGGACTCACGCCTGAATATAATCCTATTTCCAGGGGATTCGATGAGTTTTATGGTTTCATGGGCCGCGGGGCGCATGATTACTATGATCTTAGTAATGAAAGCGAACCCCTGTTCAGAGGACTCACACCCATCACAGATGAAGGTTATCTTACCAACCTTTTAACAGCTGAAGCGATTGATTTTATTAAACGACATAAAGAAGATCCTTTCTTTTGTTACCTGGCATATAATGCAGTTCATGCTCCGGCCGAAGCCCCGCCGAAAGATATAGCAGCCTTTAACACAGGCGATCCTACCCGGGATATTCTGATGGCAATGCTCATGCATCTCGATAATGGGATAGGGGATGTGGTTAGAACTTTAAAAGAGGAAGGCTTGTATAATAATACACTTCTTATTTTCCTTACAGACAATGGAGGGCCAACTGAAATGCATGCTGATAACACGCCTCTGAGAGACTTTAAGCAGACCAATTGGGAAGGTGGTATCCGTACCCCGTTTGTACTAAGCTGGCCGGATAAGTATGCAGGTGGTCGGGTAATTGAAACTCCAATTATTTCACTTGATATTCTCCCAACAGTATTGGATGCAGTGGGTATTGATGGCCCGGTAGAGAAACCATTCGACGGGAAAAGTATTCTTCCTCTGCTTACCGATGAGTCTAAGCCACTTCATGAAATGCTTTTCTGGACTGAAGGTGGAGTTGAGGGTCAATGGGCAGTTAGATATAAGGACTGGAAACTGGTGGTGGTAATGGATCAGTTTGAGCTATTTGACCTGGGTAATGATCCCTCCGAAACAAATAACCTTGCTAGTATCTTCCCGGATACTCTCAATCTGATGGCAATTGCTTTTGATAAGTGGCTGGATGAAATGCCTGACCCAATGCAGCTGCCAAGTAAACGTTGGACCCCTGCTATCAAACCGGGTCAGATTGCCGCTCTTTACGACGAAGTTTATTATAGGGGAAAAAGTCAGAGCTTAAATCAGCCGGGGATATTTACTTCAGATATACTAACAGTTATCGGTGCAGATCAGACAAGCTCGCTTCTTCTTGCAAACGATTATGATGCCCTGGCTTTTAGTGAGAATAATCTTGAAGGCGAAAAGTTGTTAATTACCTCCGGCCGTTCCAGCTTGGGATCGTTTGATGAAAAGCTCTCCTCAATGGTTCTGTATCCCGAAGGTAACCAGGATATGAGAAGTCTGGATATTACTGCTTCATTATCAGAGGAAACTGCCCAACTAGTTATGGATAAAGACCTTTCAACCTACTGGGATATAGCAAATAAGGGTGCATGGATAAAGTTTAGCCTTTGCAGGGAGGTAAATCTTAAGGGTGTCAAGATTGCATTTAAACGTGGAAATTTACGCGTAGCATATTTAAACGTGGATGTGTCTTTGGACGGTACAAACTGGACACCGGTGATTTCAGGAGGAGAGAGCAGCGGAAGTCAGACAACTCTTGAGCTGTTCAGCTTTCCTGAAGTTAAGGCAAGGTATATCCGAATTATCGGGAATGGTAATTCCGACAATTTACAAAACCACTATACCGAAGTTGAATTTGTATATGGTGAAGAAAATACAGAGGGGATCCGAATTGAAGCAGAGGATTACAACAGGGCAACCAGGGTAACAAAATTCATTGTAGATGATTGCCAGAGCATTCTTGCCATTGATGCCAAAGAAGATGGTTCAACAGTTGATTATGATCTTTCATTAGCCATCAAGGGCCAATATAAAATGGACATCCGTATAAAAGCGTTTGAGCAGGGAACCCTTGAGATTAAAAATAATAACATAACCATCGCTTCAATAGTAATTGACCAAGCCATTGTTGAGAAAGGGTGGACTACTCTCTCTGAATTACTTACGCTCCCAAAAGGCGATATCACTTTAACTCTTAAATGCAATGCGAGTGGACAAGGATCACTGTTTCAAATCAACTGGTTTGACCTATTAGCTATAACCTTAGTAGAACAAGTTACCAAATATAATGCTTCCAGCAGCGTTCTTCTGTATCCAAATCCTTGCTCACAGGAGCTCCATATCTCGTCTGTCATGCCCATGGAGACAATCAGGATAATGGATGGTGGCGGAAGGATTGTACTTGAATACACGGAACTTGGGGAAAGTGCCATCATCAACACAGGCATGTTGGCAAATGGAATGTATTTTGTTCAGATCATAAGTCAGAAAGGTGTAGAATACCTGAAATTTATCAGGTTATGATCTTTTTAATATTCTGAATTTACTTTTGTTTTTGTGTATTCATTGAGTTTCTGACTACTTCTTGTTTCCCGGTGTTTTATCGCATAAATGGCTTTGCTGAACATCCTATCCGGAATCAACTGAACCTGAAGTATGGCGTTTCCCGAAGGCATAGGTATTATAATTGTTTTGCTGAAAAACAGTCGCCAGCGAAACCACCTCGTTCATTAAAGTGGTTTTCTCACCATTCGAAACCCATTACCTCTTTATTATGCTGATCGGCAAACAAGATAATCACATTCGGTTTTTTCTTCGGAGGGTTCGATTGATTATTACTTGCTGCCACTGATCCTGCGTTTATAGACAACACCGCCATCCCGGCAGCCAAATTTCTAATTGAATACAGTTTTTTCATGTTGAAATGTTAAAGTCTAAAAACACCTTTTTGTATAACAGAACTATTTCATTGGAGGAATTGCATTCTTTCCCCATTCTTTATTCGGTTTATTTGCCATTATTAATTCAAGAGATCCTCCTGCCATCAGTTCCTGATGAGTAAAGAAGGGTGTATCGATCTCTTTACCGTTGAAAAAGGCTTTTTGTATGTATTTATTCTCTTTATCTGAACCTTTGGCAATTATTGTAAAATGCTTATTGTCAGGCAGATTAATGGTTGTTTTCTCAAACAAAGGGCTTCCGATGGTGTAAACTGGCAAGCCGGGTGTTACAGGGTAGAAACCCATCAATGAAAATACTACAAATGCTGACATTCCACCACCATCTTCGTCTCCGGGGATACCGAAAATATTGTCCTTAAACCAGACATCGAGCAGGAACCGGATACGTTTCTGGGTTTTCCATGGAGCACCAAAGTAATTATACAGGTACGGAATATGGAACGAAGGTTCGTTGCCCATGATGTACTGGCCAACCTGACCGGTTGCATCAGGAGCATCAAGCAGGTATTTTTGTTTCGGAACATCCAACGGTTCCCTGAAAAGCTGATCGAGTCGCTCTTCTGCACTCTTTTTCCCTCCCAGCAAGGTGATCAATCCATCAATATCTTGTTGCACCTGCCAGGCGTATGTCCAGCCATTGTTTTCGTCATAGTAATCACGGAACCCCGGACAGCCATCCAGTTTTGGGTTGATCATGATCCATTTCTCTTTGTCATCTTTTGGCATAAAAAGCCTCATTTCAGGATGCCAAAGTTTTTTATAGTTATTGGCCTCTTCGGAGAATTTCCCAAAATGGTAACAGACATTCTGCCTTTCGATGGTATTATTTGAAGATCCTTCAATGAATTGCCGTTAATATCAGTAATTTCGCCATAACAAAAAGCTGACATAGTGCGCGTTTCGGGTGTAATTCCTCTGGTTTTGTAAGTGTATTTCTCTTCCATCAGAAAACCATTTTTGCCTGAGATACTGCTTTTCATTGCATCTGTGCCAGCTATCAGGATATTTTTCTTTTCCATGATTCACGTGTGATCTCGCCGAGTATCACTTTCATCTGTAGGATGCCTGCTGTACGATGTGATTCAACCTGAAATGGCCAGGCTGTTACCTGATCGGCAATATAATCAGGTTTAATAGGAAACATACGGATCATCTGATTTGGAAGGCTAAAAGTCGGATACGTTGGGACCAGCAACTGGGAAACATTTCCGATTGTCGGATCGACATATTTCGTATAGTCCTCCTGACCTGAGACTAATGCAAATGAAGATAAGATCAAAGCTATTGTCGTAATGACGTTTCGAAATCTTTGCATTTTTATTGATATTTAATTGTTTTTTAGCTGTAATTCAGAGGGTTAAATCGCGTTTCATTTTTAATGTATTCAAATTTATTTCAGCATTTTATTCCGATTCTTTAAACAGAACTTTTATCGCTCATAAATTGATGTTTTCAAGCTCTTTAATATATGGTGTTTTTGTCTTTACCATCCAATCTTTCAGAGTTTGCTTTAACTCACCGGAAATTTTTTCATATTTCCCTTTTTCCGGATTGTTCCCGATCAGATTATTCATTTCCAGTGGATCAGTTTTGAGATTATACAGTGCGCTTACCGAATTTTGTTTATTATCGCTCATTTGCAGATATACAATCAGTTTCCAGTCGCCTTTCCGAATCATAAAAGGACCTCCGTTGCTTATTGCACCCCAGGCAGAAACAGCATAATCAACCGGATCGATTTTACCATCAATTAACGCGTGGAGACTTCGTCCGTCATTTTCAGGAATTTTCATGCCGGTATAGTCCAAAATTGTTGCAAAAAGATCATAGTGCGAAACTGGAGTAACAACTTTTCCTCCGGCAGGTATTACACCCGGGAATCGCATGATTAAAGGAACATGTGCCGATCCTTCGTACATTTTCATTTTGCTGTTCATCCCATGATCGCCCAGCATTTCACCATGATCGCTCACGAAAATGACCAGTGTATTTTCACTTAATCCTTTTCGGTCAAGCTCATCGAGTAATTTTCCAACCCATTCGTCAACCTGAGTGATCATGGCATAATAAACCAATTTCATCTCTTTGACCATTTCCGGATTTTGAAAGCGCGAATCGAATGGAGTGTTGCCTCTTTTATATGGTGCATTAACTAAATTATCTGTAATACTAACCGGAACAGACAACCGGTCGGTTTTATATAAATTTGAATATTGCTTAGGGACAATAAAAGGAGGATGAGGAGGTCCAAACGAGCAAGTCAATGAAAAGGGAGTCCCGGGGCTCATGCGTTTTAAAGCTTCCAGAGCTTCGTTTCCCTCATAGGCTGCAAGCGAACCATTGGCAGGTCCCTGAAAGATTCCAATATTTTGGCCTTGCGAATCTGAAGAACTCTTAGGTTTCTTTTCCCCGGCAGAATTAGTTGGTTCATTCTCTTCTTTTATTCCATAACGTCCGTCAATAGGTAGAGGAATGTAGGGACGAAGGCTCATTTTATCAATTAATTCATTGGTATTTGGGTTTCTGGCAGGCACACCTAATTCATCAAGGTATTGGCGTAAGCCTTCAACCGATGTGGGAACATTACTTTCCTTCGATTTCCCGGTCGTTTTTACGATATTGTTGTATTTTGAGGCAAACTGATATGGAACATGCCACTTTCCGTAATACTCTGTTCGATACCCATTTACAGACAAAACCTGATCGAAAGTTGGAATATGAGGTATATCATCATTATCTATATCATTATTCCCGAGTACCTTCACGTTAAAAATCGTTCGTCCCGTAAGTATGGATGAGCGTGCGGGCACACACACCGGGCACGATGAATAGGCATTCAGAAATTGAACACCTCCTTTCGCAAGCCGGTCTATATTAGGTGTTTTTATTTCCGGATTTCCAGCGCAACCAATTGCGTCCCAACGTTGCTGGTCGGTCATAATAAAGAGCACATTGGGGTGCTTTTCCTGTCCTTGTGCAATAAAAGGAAAAAAGGCAGTACAAGCCAATGCTGTAAAACCAATTGCTTTTAATTTCATGGTAACTTTATTTAATGTGTTAAAGAAAGCTTTTTATAATCTTAATCTCACCAGAAAGATTAGGTTCAATTAATCTGCACTTTTTTTATTTTTTCCCCCTTTTGCATCACCCATCGGGCTTGCCATCTTTGATCTCCACTCTTTAAATTCGTTATTGAGTTTTTCAACAATTTGAGGATTTTGTTTAGATAGATCTGTTTTCTCACTTATATCAGCCAAAAGATCATATAGTTCAAGATTGCCTTCCTTATTTTGAATGAGTTTCCATTTTCCATTCCTTATTGCCCATATTCCGTCATTACCATCCCAGCACAATGTTTCATGGAGCGGATTTTTTAGTTTACCATTTAATACCGGAAGAATATTGCGCCCGTCATAAATTTTATCAGTAGGAAGGCCAATCTCCAGGGCAGCGCAAATTGTAGGCATAATATCGAGTGAAATAACCGGTTCGTCACAGGTTCCGGGAGATAGTTTTCCCGGCCAGCTTATTACAAATGGCACCCGTATGCCTCCTTCATAAACACTGTGTTTATAATCACGAAGAGGTGTATTTACAGCTTTAGATACTTTTGCGCCCCCATTATCACTAAAATAAATAATAAGGGTATTATCATATTCACCTGTTTCTTTTAATTTTTTTATGACTCGACCGATCGCCATATCCATGCGGTATAACATGGCCATCTGGATATCTCTTTCTTTGTCGCCTGTATTAAATTTTTTGATATCTTCTTCTGGTGCCTGTAACGGGAAATGGACTGCATTAAATGGCAGATACAAAAAGAATGGAGAACTATTTTTGGCATTATCCTCAATAAAATTACAGGCTTCTCTGGCTAAATTATCTGTCAGGTAACCAGTATCACTTATAGGTTTATCATCGCGATAAATACAAGTTTGCTCATTTCCGGGAACATAATTCAAATCAAAGTAATCATGACCACCGTGCCCTAAAAAGCCATAAAATGTATCAAAACCTCTGCTGGTAGGATAATATGGTTTTTCTAATCCAAGGTGCCATTTCCCAAAGATACCCGTTATGTAACCTTTTTCTTTTAATATTTTAGGTAAAAGCACTTCGCTTAAAGGCAATCCCTGACGTGAATCAGATGCAGTATAAAAACCATAACGCTGTTGGTACCGACCGGTGAGCAGCCCTGCCCTTGTTGGAGCACTAACGTAGCCGCTGGCATAACCATTTGTGAATACGATACCAGATTTTGCTAACTGGTCAATTGCAGGTGTTGAAACTTCAATTGGATGCTCATGATAACTTACATCAGCATAACCCTGGTCATCTGCAAGGAGTATTACTACATTTGGAAGTACTGATTTTTTCTTCTGATCCACTTTATTTGTGCTGAATGCCATGCCCGGTAAAAGGATTGCTGTTCCGGTAAAAAAGATCAAAGTCTTGTTCAAAAAAATCATTTTCATAGTTTTTTCATTTGATTCTTTCATTTTTTCGTGTTTTAAATTTTATCTTATTCTCTTATGTAACTTCTATTTCAAGTTATTCTTTTTGGTGAATCAAATATATTCCCGATACTTAAATAAACTATTAATAAAAGATTAATGAGATTAATGCTGATAAAATATACGGGAAATTCCAGCCTGAAAAATCATGGAAATTGTATACTAAATCACTACATTTATTGTCTACCCCCGATGTCATATTTCTTAGAGCGGAGAAAACCAATTGGACAAAGTGCATGAGCGGATAGGCAAGATAGGGAAGCTATGCAGGACGAGTCGTTTTTGTGAGCGGTTAAAGTTCGCGAATCTTGATGTTGCGGAACCAGGTCGGATACCCGTGATCCTGAAGGCCGATGTATCCTTCTTTCGAGATTCCTTCAGTAAATCCAGGGAAGGTTTTGAATTTACTTTTAGCAACCAGGGCATCCCATTCAGGAGTCCATAAGGTGTAGGAAACCACTTTAACACCGTTCTGAGTATGAGTAACCTGGCCATCTTTTACTTTAATAACGATAGTATTCCACGATCCGGCCGGATTTACGGTTTTCGGATCGGCTGGAAGCATGTCATATAACGAACCGGCCAGGTGGCTGTCAATTTTATTGTCGGTAGCATCTACATTGTCGAGCACCTGAATTTCAGGGGCTGCATAGTAAATTGGTTTACCGGGAACTTCGCGTACATTATAAAAAATTCCGGAATTACCCATTTTGCCAGTATTCCAATCGATCGAAAGCTCGAAGTTTTTAAATTTTTTCCCTGAGAAAAGAATATCTCCATTGGATCCCTGTCCGGGTTTTTTGTCTGAAGCGGTGAAGACTTTCATCGCATCCTCATCAATCACCCAGTTTGCAGGCATCGCAACGCCGTTACATTGTCTCCAGCCGTCGAAGTTATGGCCGTTGAACAACAGCACCCAGCCTTCTTTTTTCTCTTTTTTAGAAAGTTTGTTCACGGTTTGTGAAAACCCTGGCATCGCGATCAACATCGCGATTGCTAATGACATAGTTAAAAAAATGTTTCTCTTCATAATCTGATTTTTTAAATTACCCCGGAAGGGATTAATTAGTGATTTATTAGTGTTTCTTAAATATTTAATTTCATGGTTATTGTTAATTAATTTGTTAAAGAAAGCTTTTTTATTTTTGAATCGGACATCTTTTCACGGTAAAAATTTACCCGTTGAATTAATCCTTTGTATTTATAAGTTACGATTTTTAGCGGGCCAGGGGCCAAACTGGCGTTTATTTCCAGGGGAATCTGATTCAGGTCTTTTTCCCTCAACCGGTGACGCTGATCCATATTTGCCTCTTAACAAATTCATCCACTTAGATTAATGTGCTCGCGAAAAATGGAAGGAACTGGTAATGCTGAAAGTAATATTTTTATTTCTTTCAAGGGCATCAATGGTTTGTTTGGCCTGAAAAGCGGTTAAAGTATTTTCTGTTTGGTTATTATATTCTATCGGATCATTTTCAAGGTCAAATAATAGCATTTCTCCATAAAAAGGGATACTCAATCCTGTAATCGTTGTTGCAATGACAAATTTTCTGTTCATTTATAGTGATTTTTAATAATCCTTAGATTGATAAACAGGAATCTTTGACTGAAGAGGAATCTCTTTTCGGAGCAGACTAAATTAATAAAATATTAATAAGATTGATACCGTAAAAAAATATACAAAACAGCTGGTTATTTGAATCCCCGCGAGCGCATTGGCTTCGCCGAGCTCGTAAACTCGGTTCTCCGTTGCTTGCTGCGAAGAGTTTCAATTTTAAGTTCAACTATTTTAATTACTGTAACGTTGGAACTTGATGGAATCTGCTTATTTCAAAAATAATATTACCTTAAATTTGAGAGAGAGATTGCATAATTAATAATAAATTTGTATTAACCCTTAAAAACTCAGACTTCAACGATGAAAGATTTGGGACTTGCTCTTCTATTTAAACTTAAAATAATATCAGCGCTTATCATTATGTGCATGGTACTTCTCTTGCCTGATAAATCATTTTCCCAATCATATGGTTTAGGGTTTAACGGACAAGACTATTCAAAAGACCTGCGTACCGGAATTGATCTCTCACCCGGGAACTACTTTAAACTTGACAATGAATTTGAGTTAAGTTTCAAAATGTTACTTAGACCGAATGTAAAGATGTATTTTGGCTACATTGTCAGAATTATTGATAAAAATGGGAGAAATATTGACTTGATTTTCAATTACAAATCAGTTGATTTAAGTTCCATTGTCGTGGTTTGTAGTCAAAATATTTCCCGTATTTTATTGAATACTGACCTTGATTCACTTTGCAATAAATGAATCGAATTTCAGCTAAAAATTGACATTAAAAATAATAAAGTGAGCCTGTCTTCCCCTGAAACTAATTTTATAGCTGATGATACAGGTGCAAACCTTACCGGAGATGTGAAAATTCTTTTTGGCGCGAACGATTTCAGCCATATTAAAACTACTGATTTACCATCGATGAATATCAAAGACATTTGCATTTATGAGAAAGGTAAACTTAAATACAATTGGCCCCTCGACGAAATTGAGGGTAATTATGCAAAAGATAAGATACAGAAAAAAATTGCTGAAATCAAAAATCCGGTATGGCTAAAACCGGAACATTCCAATTGGCAGAAAGTATATTCTTCAACATTGACCGGAAATTGTGAAATTGCCTTTAACCGGCAAGAAGAAAAGATCTACCTTATCGGAGATGATCAAATGTTCATCTATTCAGTGAAGAACAACAACAGTGAAGCAGTAAATTATCAGAATAAGGCAAAAAATCTTCTCGCCGGAAGACAGGCGATCTACGACCCCGATACCAAATCAATTTTTAGTTATGACATTGATCAAAAAACTGTTTCTGAGTTCGATTTCAACACCCATACCTGGCATCAGGAAGATCCAAAAAATACCTTAGCAACTGTTTACCTGCATCACAACCAATATTATTCCCAGTCTGAAAAATCTTTGTACATTTTTGGAGGTTATGGACAACACGAATACAAAAATCTGATTCAAAGATTTGAATTTAATACCGGTAACTGGGAAACAATAAAGCCAACGGGAGATATTTTTAATCCACGTTACCTGGCATCGGCAGGAGAATTGAATGATACAATATTTATTCTGGGAGGCTATGGCAGTTTATCGGGTCAACAAATCCTGAACCCTCAGAATTATTACGATCTGATGGCTTTTTCGATCAAAGAGCATAAATTTAAAAAGCTATACAATTTTGTTCCGAATACCGAGGATATCTGTTTTTCCAATTCGATGGTAATTGACCCGGTTAAGAGAACTTTTTATGCACTGTCATTTCCTGTATTTAAATACGATGGATACCTGCAATTAATAAAAGGTTCGCTTCAAAAACCCGAACTAAAACCAATCGCCGGTAAAATACGTTATCTCTTCCACGATGTAAGGTCGTTTTCAACTCTTTTCTGTTGCGAATCGAGCAAAAAATTAATCGCAGCTACCCTGTTGCTCAATAAACAAAACCAATCCGAAATCAATCTCTTCTCCATTTCATTACCTCCGAATGAAAATACCAATGAACAAAAAACTGAACATAATATTAACTCTCGTTGGTTCTGGCTGTTGGCTTTCTTGGGCATTATTCCGGTCTTTTATTTCCTTTTTCTGAAACTTTTCAGAAATGGTAAAAATGCAAATGTTCCGGATCACTTAAATTCCGGGTTGTCACATGCACCAATTCTGAACGAACATGAAGCTGATGTGGCTGAAAAGGAAACTTATTACAACTCGGTATTATTTTTTGGAGGTTTTCAGGTTTTTAACAAGAAAGGAACTGATATAACTCTCAGGTTTACCCCACTTCTGAAGGAGCTCTTCCTGTTAATCTGGCTATATTCAATTAAAAATAACAAAGGAATTTCTTCGGAAAAACTTACTGAGTTATTATGGTTCGATAAAGATAAGAATCATGCTTGTAACAACCGGGCTGTAAATATTGCAAAACTTAAACAAATAATTGCTGAAATCGATACTTGTTCTTTATCTCACAAAACTGCCTACTGGAAAATTGAATTTAACGAATCAGTTGTTTTTAACGATTACCTTGAATGCATTAAAATTACCGGTAATAAAAAAACATTAACAAAAGAAAAAATCAATAAACTTATTGTTCTGGTGAATACAGGGGCTTTCCTGATGAATTCGGATTACGAATGGCTCGATGAGTTTAAGGCTGATATTTCGAACACAATTATTGATATTTTAATTGAATTTGCATCAATCCAAAAAATTGAAGAAGACCCTGATTTTATTTTGCATCTGGCTGATTCAATTTTCAATTGTGATATTGTGAATGAAGAAGCTATGATTTTAAAATGTAAATCTCTGACTTTACTCGGGAAACATAGTCTTGCCTCAAATACCTACACGAAATTCTCAAAGGATTATAAGATACTATATGATCAGTGTTACAACAAATCGTTTAATGAAATTAGTGTCTGTCTGTAATGTCCACAGGATCAACGCATTTAAATTTTAATGAGTATGCGGAATCATGCACATAATATGTATTTATTTTTGAGCAAGGATACAGTTTCTCTTAATTGGAGATTCCTCACTTCTCCGCCTGATGGCGGATTCGTTCGGAATGACAACATCAATTGGTGCAGTATGAGGGGGAAGCAGTGGCGATTCGCTCAGCGAATCGCCACTGCTTCCCATGTGCCACATAAAATCCTGTCATTCCGAGCCGAAGCCCAGAGCGAAGCGAAGGGGCAGGCGAGGAATCTCATAATCAATTGATTTGAGATTATTATTGATAACTGATACTCATTTAATATAAAATCAAAACAAACAAAAAATTGAACAAATTATGGAAACAAAAATGCTTTTTAAACCTATTACATTAGGTTTTGTTTTTACTTTCGGATTTCAATTAAACCTTGCAGCACAAAAGCCACTGAATATCCTTATTATACAAACTGACGAACATAATCCCAGGATGTTTGGTGCTGCCGGCGACCCTTTCGCCATAACTCCAAACATGGATAAGCTGGCTCGTCAGGGAGTGCTTTTTAGCAACGCATATAGCCAGAATCCGATTAGTGTTCCTTCCAGGATGTCGATGTTAACGGGGAAATACAGTCAAACAATCAAGGTTTATGGCAATGGCGATCCCTTAACCATGAATTTCACAACCTTCGCCGACCAATTTAATAAAAATGGGTACAGGTCGGCCATCATTGGCAAAATGCATTTTAAAGGAAAAGGTGATGAACAATTACATGGATTTGAGAGGCCATTTGGTGATAGTGGAAGTGAAATTATTAGCGGAAATTGGGAGAAGAAGCAATTGGATAAACTTGGCCAAACACTACTGAGTGATCGCAGTCCCAAATTGGCCCGTGTTAATGATTTCCCGATGGAGGTCCATAAAGACGGAGGCATTGTACCATATACCAAAACATTCCTTAGTAAGAATAAAGAAAATCCTTTTATACTGATTTGTAGTTTTACCCGGCCACATTTCCCCTTTGAGGCCTCAGACAAATATTATGAAATGTATAAGGGAAGAGTAAAGCTCCCGATTGATTTTGACTCTGATAAAAAGAACTGGTCAGTTTCAAGTCAGATGGAGAACAGCAAATATAAATTTGACCAGTTAACCAAAGAAGAAATTATTCATGCCAGAGAAGTCTATTATGGGATGATTACCTGGGTGGATGATCAGATTGGATTAATTCTGGATGAATTGGATCGGCAAGGGCTAAAAGAAAATACACTGATCATTTATACTGCAGATCATGGCGAAATGGCTGGTGAACACTGTTTGTGGTATAAGAATACTTTTTACGAAGGCAGCGCCGGTATTCCATTCATTATTTCATGCCCAAAACTTTTCCGTGGTAATCAAATCAGTAAATCAGTAACCGGTAATATTGATATTTTTCCAACTATTTGCGATGCTGCCGGTATTCAGAAACCAGATGGTTTGGAAGGTAAAAGTTTATGGCCGGTATTAACAGGCAAGGAATCCGGGAATGATCGCTACATTTTTTCAGAGAATTATCGTGGGGGAATTCCCGGGTGTATGGTCTGTGACCAGAATTGGAAATATTTTGTGTACCAACCATGTGAGAAAAATATGTTTACCAAAGAAGTTTTCCTTTATGATATGATTAATGATCCTAACGAGATGCAGAATCTCGCCAATCATGCTGAATTAAAAAGTGTAGTTGAAAATATGGAAAAAAGAATGAGTTGGTGGAAACCAGGCAAGATCATAATAAATGACAACGAAACATCAGCAATCTATCGCTTCCCATAATGTTCTGCTTGGTGGTAATGTTATTAAACGACATTAAAAAAAGAGGGAATAAAGCTTGAATATATAAACAACGCCAGGGAAGGAGGTGCATTTAATCTGGGTGAAACAATTGAGATATATAATCTTGAGAAGACGCCCCTTTTATTCTTTTTAGCCGTGGAAATAAAGCCTTCAATTCTGGCATATATCTAAGCTCCTTTAAACCGTTTCCGGTATTCCGAAGGAGATACTCCCGTGTTTTTTTTAAATTGCTTGTTGAAATGGCTAAGGTTATTAAAGCCACTGTCAAAGCATACTTCAGTCATGCTATGGTTTTGATCCATCAATAATTTGCAGGCAAATTCTATTTTTATCTTATTTAGGTATTCAAATATGGTAATCCCCATGTTCATCTTAAAAAACCGGCACAACGATCCTTCAGCCATATTAACCATTCCGGCTAATTTCTCCAGGCTCACATCTTCACGGTAATTTTTCATCAGGTATTCGTGGATGGCTTCCATACGCTTATTTCCCGTGGTAAATCGCCCTCTGAGATACTCCCTGCTTGCCAGTTGTTTATTAGTGTCACTTCTTCCAATGATGTCCATCAACATAAAAAAATGTAACATCCGCTCAAAACTTTTCAAATAGGGCAACTGGAGCATGATTTCACTCACTTCGTTAAGGGTATGCCCAATAATCTGAATTCCTTTTTCCGACAAAGCCAATGCCCTTTTAATGTTGCTGAATTCAGGAAAGGTTAATAATTGGGGAGATAAAACATTCGATGTAAACTGAAGAATAACCATCTCAAGTGTTCGTTTGGATGGAGTCCTGGTATCCTTATCGGCTATCCATACATGTGGAAGATTAGGCCCAATAAATGCCAGGTCGCCGGGTTGAAATTCTTCAATAGAATCTCCCACGATACGTTTTCCTGAACCTTCAGTAATGAAGCTTATTTCAAAATTATTATGGTAATGCCATGTGCTTTTCTCCAGATTATCCTGGAAAATGCCTATATAAAATGATTCATCTTTTTTTTCAATTATTTTTTCAAAAAAAGCTGTCATTAAGGTAACAATTTTACCAAAATTGAATATTATGTGAATATAGCATCAAAAGTAGTAAAAATTGATGTAGATATCTATTCTATCAGACGTTATTTTTACGACAACTATTTAATATGTATCAAACAAAATCAATGACTTATGAAAGAATTGCTCGAAAAACTGCTTGAAGCTGTGGAATTTGGCAAAGTGGATAAAAAATCCCCGTATCCTCCTCAGTTTAAGGATCAGGATGGAGCCTATGAGCTTGCAAAACTAGCACTCGAAGAAGGAATCAGACCTGATGAAATTCTTGAAGACGCCTTAGTTCCTGCGATGGCAAACGTAGGTAATAAATTTAGCAGGAAAGAGATATATGTACCGCAGATGCTGATGTCTGCAAAAGCGATGAGTGCTGCAATGATTCATCTTAAACCCTTTTTTCAGTCGGGGGAAACAAAGAGAAAAGGTAAGTTTATTGTCGGAACAGTGTCAGGAGACCTGCATGATATAGGTAAAAACCTGGTAGCTATGATGATAGAAGGAGGCGGATGGGAAGTGATCGATCTTGGTGTTGACGTAGGATCAGATAAATTTCTGAAGGCAATTGATGAAAACCCAGGTGCAGTAATCGGTCTTTCAGCCCTGTTGACAACAACTATGGAGAACATGAAAATGATAGTGACCGCCATTAAGGAGAAACATTCAGATTCAATGATACTCGTCGGAGGAGCCCCGGTAACAATGGAGTACTGTAAAAAGATCGGGGCAGATTTTTATTCACCTGATCCGCAGGGTGCAGTGAACTTTCTGAATCGGCCTGTTGCTCATTAGTCCGCCGATTGCTTTCTTAAAATTGAAATGTCGTGAAAGGTGACGATTTAAATTGTCACACTTACAGGAATATTATTGATAATAACTAAAACAAATAGCCGATCATGTTTAGGACGAAAACTTTATGGTTATTCTGCATAATTGCGGAAATGCTGTGACCCTCGTAAATTCAATGGTTTCGACAGGAAGCGCTGGTTTTCATTTCGGAAACGCATAAAGAGGACCTGGCAGCGCTCAAAAATGGATTTGACAACCTTGATAAACATATCGAAAATATGAGATATTATGGTTTCAATCCTGTGATTTCAATAAATAAATTTGAT
>JAPLEB010000024.1 GCA_026391555.1 Bacteroidia bacterium
TTATCAATTCTAAACTTGCTAATTGGTATCATTTAAAAACATTTTACTCCATTAGGATTCCACAGGGTTCATTAAAATACCCTGTTGACTTTCTTAATACTTTTCCAATTCCAGTAAGTGTAGATTTGAATCCTTTAGACCAGATTGTTTCATATATGCTCTATTTAAGAATCAAAGAATTTTCAACTCTTACCGACCAACTCATGTCCACCTACTTTGAGCAAATCATTGACGGTATGGTTTATGAGTTATATTTTCCAGAATTGTTGAAAAAACACAACCGTGAAATCATAAAACATTTGGGCGAATTGCCAGAGTTAACAGATAATATGAGTGATGAACAGAAAATGAGCATTATTAGAACGGTTTTCAACCGGCTGAACGAAAAGGAGCATCCGGTAAGGGAGAACTTGTTTTATATGAATTCAATCCCGGAGATAGCAATAATTGAAGGAAGACAATGTCCATAACTAATAAAGATATCAGAGTATATCCCTGGGGCCATACCCGAAGATTCAACGCTTATTCCAACTACTTCAGGAATATCTATGGCGCAAGGGTTCAGAAGGTTTCCATTGATGCAGGGTTTACCTGTCCTAATCGTGATGGGACAAAAGGTTCCGGTGGCTGTACATATTGCAACAACGATGCATTTAATCCTTCGTATTGTGTACCATCAAAACCGGTTACTCTGCAGATAGAAGAGGGGATAGAGTTTCACAAGTGGAGATATAGTGAGGCTGTTTCATATCTTGCTTATTTTCAGGCATACTCGAATACCTACGCTCCATTGGAGGTATTAAAAAAACTTTATGAGGAGGCATTGGATTATCCGGGTGTGATTGGTCTAATTATCGGAACAAGACCCGATTGTATTGATGAAGAAAAGCTTGCTTACTTAAAGGACCTTTCTGAAAGATGTTATCTGGCTGTGGAATATGGTATTGAGTCATGTTATAACAAAACACTGATGAGGATTAACCGCGGTCATTCATTTGAAGATGCGGTATGGGCTGTAGAGAGAACTGCTGCACTTGGAATTCAAACCGGAGCGCATTTTATTTTCGGATTGCCGGGTGAAACACGGGAGGAGATGCTGAATCAGGTTCCTGTTATCTCCGGACTGCCACTTAAAACTGTAAAATTTCATCAGCTTCAGATAATTAAAGGAACTACCATGGAAAAAGAATTTCAGAATAGCCCAGGCGATTTTGAACTCTTTTCCTGGGAGGAGTATCTCGATTTCTTCATCAGTTTTCTCGAAAGACTAAATCCTGCATTCGTAGTTGAGCGTTTCACAGGTGAGGCTCCTCCACGCTTTTTAACAGGAGCGGGATGGGGCAAAAAACGCACCGACCAGATAGTCAATCTAATTGAAAAGCGCCTCGAAGAGCTTGATACCTGGCAGGGGAGATTGTATGAAGACAAAAGACAAAAGTTAAAAGACAAAAGTTAAAAGGAGAAAGGAGAAAGGATAAAGGAGAATGGACATTTTCAATATTTCTGAGCCCTGTGCCCTGCGCCATGAGCTTTATGCGAGAACACGAAACACGAAACACGAAACGACCAATAAATGGAGTATTTCCTCGAAAACATTGCAAAATCACTATATTCTGAATTTGGAAATGGATTAAACCGTCATTGTCTGGTTTTTCCAAACCGGCGGGCCGGACTATATTTCCTTAAATATCTGGCTGCCAGAATTGAAAAACCGGTATGGGCTCCTTCAATCATAACAATTAATGAGTTATTCCGATCATATTCAACTTTGCAGATTGCCGGTAACGAAATTCTTCTTTTTGAACTCTATAAAGTTTACAGGAAGTTGAAAAAATCACCTGAAAGTTTTGATGATTTTTTCTTCTGGGGCGATATGCTTTTAAATGACTTTGATGATGTTGACAAATATCTGGTAGATGCATCAAAACTATTCAGTAATATTCAGGATATAAAGAAGATAGATCAGCAATTTGGTGGTCTGACCGAAGGGCAAGTTAAAATCATTAAAAGATTCTGGATCAATTTTAATCCCGATAAACCGACAAATGAAAAATCAGGGTTTTTAAGTATATGGTCAGTTCTTAATAATCTATATTCCGACTTCAAAAGTTCTTTGAAAATACAAAATCTGGCTTATGAAGGTCTGATATTCAGGGAACTGGCTGAAAACTCTGACAATGATTATACAACCGGAAGTCGCTGGGATATGGTTCATTTTATTGGATTCAATGCATTGAATGAATGTGAGAAAGTTATAATGACCAGGTTTAAAAATGCCGGTAAAACCCGCTTTTACTGGGACTATGATAATTCCTATATCAAAGAAGGTAAATTGAATTCTGCCGGCTTTTTTTTACGCGATAACCTGAAAATATTTGGCAATGATATGCCATCTGACTGGAGTTATGATACATTGCTTGCAGCCGGTGACCCAATTGTGAGGCGTCGTGTTATTGATACTTCCTCTGATGTTGCCCAGGTAAAATTTATTTCACAATTAATTGAAGAGATACCTCATCTGACAGCAGGTAATGCCCATCATACAGCTGTTGTACTTGCTGACGAAAACCTGTTGATCCCCGTTCTCACCAGCCTTCCGGAAAATATCGGTGATATCAACATAACTATGGGTCATCCGCTTAAACAGACCCTCGTTTATACTCTCGTGAAGCATCTTATGGATTTTCAGAGAACTGCCATTATCACGAATGGGGTTGTCCGCTTCAGTTACAAGGATGTAATCGGCATACTTAAACACACCTTAATGTCAGGATTAATGAGTGAATCAGACAATCAGATAATTAATGAAATAATAAAGACCAATCTTATCTGGGTGCCATCTGATCGTTTTGCCCGATCGGAACATCTTGCCCGGGTCTTTATAAAGCCTTTAACTCCTGCGTTACTTTCTGATTATTTAAAAGATATCCTTTCCCTGATTGCTTCAAATGATGAAAAAACACGAGATGGTTCTGATATTAACCCGGTTCAGCGAAATATCAGGAATGAATTTGTTTACCGGGTAGTCCTGTCTATAAACAGGCTGGAGACAATTGTTAATAGTGCGGATGTCAGTTTTACAACAGATACCTACATAAGAATACTTGACAGGATGTTAAGGATTCAATCTGTTCCATTTTCAGGAGAACCTTTGTCTGGTGTTCAGATCATGGGTATTCTTGAAACACGGGCCCTCGATTTTAAGAATCTGATTATTCTGTCGGTGAATGAAGGTGTTTTACCTGCTGTTTCTTCAGGTTCTTCATTCATCCCATTTAGCTTGCGGGAAGCCTTCGGTCTTCCATCTGTCAATCACCAGGAGTCAATATATGCTTACCATTTTTACCGTCTTCTTCAAAGAGCGGAAAATGTAACCTTCACTTATAATTCCAACTCTGATGGATTAAGAAGCGGAGAGATGAGCAGGTTCCTGATTCAGATGAAGTATGAAACGGCAATGAAGCCTGATTTTCTTGACCTTAACTTTGAGATTAAAACACGCGGTTCAATAGGCGTAAAGATTGTAAGGACAGAAGAACATATTCTGCAATTAAACTCTAAGTTTTTTGATAAGAGCAAAGGCAGGATATTGTCTCCCTCAGCCATCAATACATGGCTGAATTGCAGGATGAAGTTCTATTATCGTTATCTGAACGGTTTAAAGGAACCGGAAAAAGTATCCAAAGATATTGACCCTGCTATGTTAGGGAATATTTTGCATGATATAATGAAGAACCTCTACCACGATTACATAGGTCAGGTTCTAACCGGAGAAATGCTCAATTCGATTATCAAAAACAAGCAATTCCTTGCAAGAGTTATTAATGAAGCAATTAATGAAAAACTTAAAAATGGCAAGGATGGCTTTATAAGTGGAAACGTGCTTATAGTCAGAGATGTTTTAATGGCTTACCTGATCAGGATACTTCATACAGATAGAACACTTGCACCCCTCACCATTCTTAATCTTGAGGATTCTTTTAGCTTCATAATGTCCGCATTATCAAATGGATCTCAAATTGAAATATTAACCGGAGGGAAAGTTGACCGGATTGATGTCGTTGGCGGTGTTACCAGGATTGTTGATTACAAGACCGGCACGGTTGCTGAAATGATTAATTCTATTGGCGACCTGTTTGCTGACGACAGGAAGAAGGATACTGACGGATGGCTCCAAACATTGCTTTATTGCGAAGCATACCTGGCAAATATACCGGGAAGTGCTGTACGGCCGTCGGTATATAAGATCAAAAAAATGGCCGGAGGCTTGCTTATAGATAAACTCAAACTGAAAACCGATGGCAAAAGTGAGATAGTAATTGATGATTACAGAAAAATCAGGGAAGAATTTATGAGCTGTCTTAAAGGAATTATTAACACAATATTCGGCGATGATGAGCCATTTTCCATGACCAGCGACACCAGGGGAAAATGTTCATATTGCCCTTACAGCTCCTTATGTATGCGGTAAGTTTGGTTAAAATTATTATGATTAACGATTTTTTTTTATAATTTGGCTTCACTTTTCTAAAATAGTATAAATGGTTACCGGGTATAAAAATTATAATTTAGAGGTTAAAAACGTAAAATTCATTGCTGACGATGGCAGAACCTGTCCGCGTACTGCAATCGTGACATTCTATGATGAAAAAGGGGAAGAGATTGGTTCTGAATTATTTGGCGCCGTTGATATTAACCTGGTCTATAACATGATTAAGGAAGGGAAAGATATTATTCTTGATAATTTTTACATCCCGGAATTCTCTATCTCTTCCTACAGACGGTATAACGGTATTGAAAAGAAAGAACTGGTTCCGATCAAAGGTTTTTCTGCAAAAAATGCATTTTTTGAAGCTAAAGGATGTTCCGATTTTACATTTACTTCATTTTCCGATGGTGGCGTCAGCTTCGATGGAAGCCACTTTGCCAAAGGAAAAGTACTTTTTAGCGGGTCGGTATTTGGTAAAGGAAATGTGATCTTTTCAAATACTCTGTTCAGAGATGGGAATATTGAGTTTACAGGGTCTGTCTTTGGCGATGGAGATTTCATGTTCAAGAATGCCATTGTAAAAGACGGGATTAAGGATTTTCAGGATATTCAGTTTGGAAATGGTGAGGTCAGCTTTGCAAATACTGAATTTAATAGCGGGGAACTACTTTTTATCAATACCCGCTTTAATAGCGGCCGGTTTAATTTCAAAGTTACCAGGATAGCAGGCGGAAAGGTGGATTTTCATTATTCAGTTTTTAGCGATTGTGAGATAATGTTTGAAAGAACTGAATTCGGTAACAGCCGGGTTGATTTCAGAACGGTGGATTTTGGCTCAGGAAGAATAAATTTTAACCGATCTGTCTTTGGAGATGGAGAGGTTAATTTTGAAGGTGCTTCCTGCAAAGCAGGTAAGATTCAGTTCAAAAAATCGGAGATGGGGTTTGGTCCTAAAAACTTCAATCTCATGGAGATGGACGATACGGATATTAGTTTCGAAAGGACTGAATTTGGGAATGGTGATGTTACTTTTTATGAATCAAAGTTCCATACGATATCACTTAAATCTTGTCACCTTAATCATTATTTTGATCTTCGACTGGCAAAAGCTGAGCTACTCGATATCTCAGATACAATTGTCCGCGATATTATAGACCTGGAACCCTATGATTTTCCTGTTGAAATTATGACATTGGACATGTCTGGTATGCGACTACTTGGGAAGCTATATATCGATTGGAGACACAATAAATGTAATAATGCCGTTATTAACCAGGAGGGAACCACTTTAAGACAAAAAGCCGAACAGTTCAGGATTCTGAAAGAAAATTTCAGTGGAACCGGTAAATACGAGGATGAAGACGAAGCATATATTATGTTCAAACGTTATGAGGCAAAATCGTGGCTTACTGAACAGAAAGAAAAGGGCGGGATTACAAAAATTGCAAGCTATGTTCCAAATGGCTTTCAATGGCTTGTATTTGATAAGATCGGACTTTATGCAACTTCCCCGGGGCGGGTTCTTTTCAGTGTTGTTATATTCTGGTTCTTTTTTGGAATAATCTATTTCCTGATCGATCTGGCAGGCATTGGGAAAACAATGTCATCAGTCGGAAATCCCGACCAGCTATCGACATTTTTTCAGTCATTCTACCATAGTGCAATTACTTTCTTTACAATTGGTTACGGGGATGTGTTCCCTATGGGTATGAGCAGGGTGATCTCAGGTTTAGAGGGATTTATGGGAGTATTCATGATGTCCTACTTCACTGTTGCTTTTGTACGCAAGGTGCTCAGGTAAAATTATTTCTCTGTTTCGCGTTGCAGGTCTGCCATTTTTATAGCTGTGATGGCTGCTTCCTCACCTTTATTTCCAAGCTTCCCTCCGGCTCTGTCAAGTGCCTGCTGATAAGAATCCGTTGTGAGTACTCCAAATATAAAAGGTATATTATACTCCATATTTAGTTGAGTTATACCCTGTGTTACTCCCTGGCAAATATATGTAAAATGAGGTGTTTCACCCTGGATAACACAACCGAGACAGATAACAGCATCAAGATCATCGTATTCTGCAAGGAATTGCGCACCAAGTGTAAGTTCAAAACTGCCAGGCACATGCTTTACCACAATATTTTTATCGGTTGCTCCATGTTTTTTCAGGGTATTGACAGCACCCTCGAGCAATGACCATGTAACTTCCTTGTTCCAATCTGAAACAACAATACCAAAACGCATTTCCAATGCATTTGGAACGCTTTCCGGATCGTAAACCGATAGATTGACGGTGCTCATAATGTTTATATTTAAAATAAAAACGCATCTGTCTCAGAAATAATTGAGCCCGATGCGTGATCTTATAAATGCAAAGAATTTACTCTGAATAACTACTTTATAAGAAGTTTTACCCTTGCAATATATTTTTCTATTGTTGTTCCTTCCGTACTTTCGGGGTACTCATTCTCAATTCTTTCGTAAACTTTTAATGCATCGGCGTATTTACCTGTTAATTCATATATCTCACCTGCCTTCATCAGGAATAATGGCGTGTTAAATGAATTTTTTGCGAAATCAGCAGCTTCGATATACTTTGCAACTCCTTTATCAAGATCACCTGATTCGACATATGCATCACCGGTAGCCCCTATGGCTAATGACCCGAGAACTTTATCTTTTTTAGAATACTTGTTCAGGAAATCAATTGCCTCCTGGTACTCGCCAAGATGCAGATAGCAAATCCCGGCACTGTATCGTGAAAGATTGCCGGAATTTGTAAATTTATAATCTTTGGCTATATCAAGAAATCCGAGATAGTTCCCATCTCCATTTAATGCAAGATTTAAAGAGTCCATTTCGAGATACCTTTCTGCCTGGTACATCTGAGACAGGGCTTCATCGTTTCTCTTGTTAAGATAAAGCTTGCCAAGCCAGACAATTCCTACCAATGCAACTAAAACTCCTAATACGATCAATAAAGTCTTATAATTCTCTTCAAGAAATTGTTCTGTTCTGGTCAGCGTCTCCTCAACGCTTGAGATGGTCTGTGGATTTACATCCTTTTTATTCTTAGCCATACTGGTCTTTACTGGTTAACTTTAAAATTTACCACCGCAAAAGTAATTTTTTTCAGGTAATTTTAAAACATTTAATATAATGAATATCAGATAGAGTTTAAAATATTTGTTATCTAATTGAATATCAGTAATTATATGATAAATATCAAGAATAAAAAAATTGCATTTTCATTGTAAAATTCAGTTCTGAACGTCCATATCTTTTTCTAACTTTGAAACTTTAAACCATAAATATTATTTGTTTTTGACTTTAACCTTTTGCTAATTGAAGATTGAATTATTGTTGAATATGGACATGCCATGGCAAGTCCCTACTTTTATCTTTTTACTTTTGTCTTTTATCTTTTTAAGTTGATTTTGCATGTATCTGAAAAACCTTACTTTGACCAATTTTAAAAACTATGAGCTGAATGAGCTTGAGTTTTCGCCAAAGATAAACTGTTTCGTTGGCAATAACGGAGTCGGGAAAACAAATATTCTTGATGCAATACACTACCTGTCGCTCACCAAAAGTTTCTTTAATAATATCGACAGCATTAGTATAAGGCATGGAGAAGACTATTTTATCATCCAGGGAACATTTGTAAGGGATGGGGGAGATGATCATATTTACTGCGCTTTTCAGAAGCAAAAACAGAAATTGTTAAAAAGGAACGGGAAAGAGTATCAAAAACTTTCTGACCATGTGGGGAGATACCCTGTGGTTATGATATCTCCTGCCGATAGTGCTCTCATATCTGAAGGAAGTGAAAACCGCAGAAGGTTCCTTAATAAAATAATAAGCCAGTATAATGCTGAATACCTCGATTCTGTCCTAAGGTACAGCAAGGCACTTCAACAAAGAAACAAACTGCTGAAAGATTTCAAATCATCGGGCAAATTCGATAGCGATGTTCTTTCAATATGGGATGCACAACTTGTTAAATATGGAAGTTATGCCTTCAATGAAAGAGATGTCCTTGTGAATGAGCTTATTCCGGTTTTTCAGGAATATTATTCCCTGATCGCATCGGGCAAAGAAATAGTGAAACTTAAATACCGTTCTCATCTTTCTGAAGGCAATTTCCAGGAAGCGCTTCTGAATTCTGTAATTAAAGACAGGTTTCTCGAGTATACAACTATTGGTATTCATAAGGATGACCTTCTTCTCGAGATGAATGATTTTTCAGTTAAATCACTTGGCTCCCAGGGACAACAGAAATCATACCTGGTTGCTCTCAAGCTGGCAAAATTTGATTATATTAAAAGAAAAGCAGGCTTTTCTCCGATTTTATTGCTTGATGATATATTTGATAAGTTTGATGCTGAACGTGTTGAACAAATAATCCGGCTTGTCGGGAATCAACGGTTTGGGCAAATCTTCATTACAGATACTCACCAGAATCGTTTGCAGAATATTTTATCTTCACACAACACTGATTATAAACTTTTCAGGATTGCCGGTAATGGTGTTGAAGAGGTAACTCAGAATGGAACAACAATGAAATGAGACGAAGTAAAACAATATCACTTGCCGAGGCGGTAAAGGATTACATTAAGGAGATGAATCTCGGTGGAAAGCTAAGTGAGGTTGGAGTCATCAACTCATGGGAAGAGATTGTTGGAAAGGCAATTAGCTCCCGGACATCAAAAATATATATTAAGGACCACATACTGTTTGTCCATCTTAATTCATCTGTCGTCAGAAATGAATTGCTCATGTTCAAGGAAATTCTTAAAGAAAAACTAAATGAAAAAGCCGGTTGTGAAGTAATTAAAGATATTGTTCTGCGTTAAAGAATTTTATCATAAAGTCCATAAAGTCGAAAGACAATCAGACAATCTTATAATTCGTTCCGGTTATCTGAATAAATTTTCTGAAGTTTTTATGTGAAGTGAAATGAAAATCATTCCCATCAGATGTTAAGAGAACTTTTTTGTTTTCTATCTCTATTGAAACTGTCGAAGAATTATTCTTATGAAGAAGAAAGTCAGCTAATAAAAGAGCCTTTTCAATTCCGTCACCGCGTCTGAAGTTCCATACCTCATCGGGTAATGCCAGCCTCTTCCCGTCATAAATTGATTCGCCAGCCATTGTTTTGAGTATATGATAAACCTCTGAAGCATTCTTTCCGTTCATGTCCGTGAAGCAGACAGGGTTACGCTCAATTGCAGCTTTAATGAATGGAAGCCAGTCGATTTTATCCATCTGCCTGTATACATAAAGCGCCAGAAGAGCCAACTCTGATTTGCTTGTATCCATGGCTATTAAATCCATGATTTCTTCGCGACTATCTTCATTTGTTATATCAAGCCTATTGGTACTTACATAATTCTTTTTATAATACGGAATTTTTGGATCAATGAAAATGAAATCTTTCAATTCTTTAAACATCTCATGAATGATCTCTTCAGAAACAACACCGGTTACTTTAATAAATTCATTCTCAATTTCAATCAGGCTTTTTCCGGTATGAGTATCCAGAATCTCTTCAACATCATTCAGTATGATTTTTCCCTGAATCGGGCTAAGATGAAATTCATCTCCTTCAATTTCTTTTACAAGTGAAGCACGAGTCTCGGCCGATACATTGAACTTGCTGGTGTGCTCATATTCAAACATTTTTTCAAGCGATATGTATCTCTGCTTTCCGGAACACTCACATCTAAACTGGAAGAGAGTCTTATATTTGGACTTAAAGCGAAGGAAGTTAATGAAGATGAGATTGGTTAGTTCTGTAACAAGAAACTCCTTCAGCTTAACTGAAAACAGGTCATACGCATCCTTGTCGATTGTTGCATCGTTGTACAAAGTATGTATATAACCGGAAATATGTGAAACTATAGTTACCTTTTCGTTCTCCAGAGCCCTTCTGGCCTTTTCAGACAGTGAGGTTCCATTAAACCACATATTCTTTGTGACAATCCTACGGTTGTTGGTTATTATTCCTTCTTTTTCAATTATGAAATTCTGTGAGTGAAGGGGAGTGGCTATCAGGAAAATTTTCTCAAGTGGCACTCTTCCAACCACAAACATGGCAGCAGCATAAAGAGCTGATAGTGAAACACATTCACCCGCTCCTGATGTAAAATTCTCCTTATACCTGAAGGCTGTCATTGCTTCAATGGTTTCAGTCTTCCAATATGGAATGATATCAGTATTATATTTATCGAGACCAAAATGTTTCCTGATGTCAATATCAAAATAGTATTTGTCTCCCTCATATCCGAACAGAGCATTTGACTGCTTAAGCATCTCCATATCGAAAAAATCACTAAACCTTGAAATCTCGGCGCTTTTCGAGGTAAGTCCCCAGGTTGAAAGATCAAGATTGAAAACATAGTTCTGAATAATATACTGTTTTATCCGGTTGGCTTTGTTTGTGAAACTCTTCTTTTCAATATCCTTAAACCATGGATCGCTCCTCCATGCCCATAATTCAGGCGACATTATATTTGCAAGAATAAGAGGATATAACAGATCGGGGAATATGAAAATCTCCATATCTGAAAGTGTAAAAGCCGATGAGTACTTTTCCAGTATTTTCTTATTTGAAAAGTCTTTGCTGAGATTTGAATACATATAATGATTTAAAATTCTACAAATCTAATAACACAAAGCGGGATTGAATGTTTTGGCTTTAGGGGGTTGAGGATAAAATATTTTTGGAAGAAAGGATCGCTTAATAAAACCTCTCTATACCAGAAAAGAAAAAGTCAGCCTCCTTGATTGCATTTTCTACACTGTCCGATCCATGCACTGCATTCATCTGTACCGATACTGCAAAAGTCTTTCTGATTGTACCGGGTTCTGCCTTGGTTGGATCTGTTGCCCCAATCAGCTTTCTGAATTCATCAACAGCATTTTCGTGCCTTAATATCATCACGACAACAGGGCCGGATGTCATAAACTCTATAAGTCCGTCAAAGAATGGTTTCCCTTTATGGACGGAATAAAATAATTCAGCCTGGGGAAGGGTCATTTTAATCATCCGCATGGCAGCTATTTCAAATCCCCCTACGTTGATCATGGCAAGAATTGGTCCTGTCTTTCCTGTCCTGACAGCGTTTGGCTTAATAATCGAAAAAGTAAAATCACTGTACATATTAAGCTATTTTTGATATTTAACAATAGAATTAGTCTTCGGGAATATTTTTTATCTTTAACCACTTGAAATAACTGTAGCAAAAGTGATAGATTTATCCGGATATTCAAAAGAATTATCGAAACTTTTCTCATCATCAGAGAATATATTACTTATCTGCCATATAAATCCTGATGGTGATGCAATAGGCTCACAATTAGCACTATATTATTTTTTAAAAACCCGTGGAAGAAATGTTGGTTTGATGGCCCCAAATTATCTCCAGGAGTTTCTGAAATGGATGGATGGGGCAGATCTGATTAATATTTTTATAAAAGAGAGGAAAAAATGCAGAAAGCTGATAGAAGAGGCTGATCTTATTGTTATGCTCGATTTTAATAAATCAAACAGGTTGGGTGAAGCAGAAGATTCAGTTATTGCATCGCGTGCCAGGAAAGTTGTTATTGATCACCACCTTGATCATGGAAATTTTGCCGATTTGATTATTTCAGACCCGTCAAAATGTTCAACATCAGAGCTGGTTCATGAGCTTTTGTGTGAAATGAACGAGGTACAATTTATAAACAAGCCTTATGCCGAAGCTCTCTATGTGGGTATTATTACAGATACCGGCAACTTTGAGCATGGATCTTATTATTCCAGAACATACAGGATTGTTGCAGATCTTCTCGATGCAGGAATTGAAAAGGAGAAAATTCTCAACCTGATCTACAATAATTATTCTGCCGACAGGATCAGACTGCTGGGCTATGCTCTCAATAAGAGAATGGTTGTAATTCCTGAATTTAAATCCGCGTATATATTTCTCACAAAAGATGATTTAAAGGAATATAACCATGTTAAGGGCGATACAGAAGAATTTGTCAATCTGCCTTTATCAATCAAAGGAATATATTTCTCAGCTCTGTTTATCGAAAAGGACAATTTTATAAAGCTATCTTTTCGTTCAAAAGGTCACTTTCCTTCAAATGAATTTGCTGCACAATATTTTTCCGGGGGAGGTCACTTGAACGCTTCCGGCGGTGAATATTTTGATACTCTGAACAACACCATTGACTACTTCCTTAAAGTTCTTAAAGAAAATGGATGGAGATTTGAAGATAAGATGTAATTATATGGTAATAAGATATATTGCATATATATTTTTAATATTTGCATTCGTTTCATGCAAAAATATCTCTGAGAAAAGCATTACAAATTCCAGACCCGGGAAGAATGAAATGGCTGATCTGAACAGGTATCTTGTTCAGAAAGACAGAGAACGAATACAGAACTACATTGAAAGAAAAAATCTCAAAATGACAGAATCTCCTACAGGACTCTGGTATCTGATATTAAAGGAGGGAGCAGGAGCCAATTTTACTGACAGCGATAAAGTAATTTTGGATTATGAGTGCTCGCTTCTTGATGGCACCAAATGCTACTCATCAAAAAAACTTGGTCTGAAGGAACTTATTTTGGGAAGAAGTGAAATGGAACCTGGTCTGAATGAAGGTCTCCGAATGCTTAAACCGGGAGCAGAAGCTATCTTTATTATGCCGGCTTTTTTAGCTTATGGATTGATCGGAGATGGGAAAATGATACCTTCAAGAGCCATAATTGTCTATAATGTAAATATTTTGCAAACCCAATAATTTCTGGAATGATTTTTGTAATGATTAATGATTCATATAATCCAAAACATAAAACTAAATCAATGATAAAAAGAAATATTCAAACGATTCTTCTGCTTTTTACAACTATTTTAATGTTGTCATTAGGATCATGTGATCCTGGTAAAGAATATGAAAAAGAAGAAAATGCAAAGATTCAGGCATACCTAAGTAGTAATCCCACCCTTAATTTTGAATTAAAAACCAGCGGGTTATTTTATCTGGAGGTTCAGACTGGTTCAGGACCTTTACCTGTTACCTCCGATACTGCCTATATTATGTATACAGGGAAGTTTCTTGACGGAACTGTTTTTGCCACCAACATCGGGACTATCGATACCATTATTCGTCCGGTGGAATCGGGATGGTTGATTCCAGGATTATCTGAAGGGATTACATATTTGAGAGAAGGAGGAAAATCTGTACTCCTTGTTCCATCGAAACTTGCATATGGACCAAATGGTTATTATGTATACGACTCCTCATACGGTTATTACCCGGTTATCCCTGGTTATACACCATTATTGTTCGATGTTGAACTTGTAAGAATCAAAGCCGGCCCAGGGAAATAATACTATTGTAGAACGAATATCACTAATTTGTGAGTTAGGGAAGGAATATTTCTCTTCCAATCCGATATTTTCATTGTTCTTATTGATTCTGAAGGCAGAGTAATATCGGCTGCAATACAAAGCCTTGTATCACTATTGCAGGTAGTAATTATTGAATCAAACATTTTCTGGTTACGATAGGGAGTCTCCATAAAGATCTGAGCATATCCCTCACCGGCCTTTTTTTCCAGTTCCCTGAGTTTTGCTGATCGTTCCGCAGGCTTAACCGGAAGATACCCGCTAAACGTAAAATTCTGCCCGTTAAGTCCGGAAGAGATTAGAGCAAGAATAATTGAAGATGGTCCTGATAGGGGAGTTACTGTGATTTTTTTCTGATGAGCTAAGGCAATTATCCTGGCACCGGGATCTGCAATGCCAGGGAGACCGGCCTCACTCATAATCCCAATATCTGATCCCTTAAGCACAGGTTCAAGATAATGTGCAATGTCTGATTCCACGGTATGTTCATTTAATTCAAAGAATACCGAATCATTAATTGGAAACTCTTTGTCAATGAGTCTTAAAAACCTTCTGGCACTTCGGATATCTTCAACAATAAAGAATCGCAAGAGCCTGGTCAGATTGATTACTTTTTCGGGGATAACTTTTAAAAAATCATCTCCTCCTAATGTCACAGGTATGAGATAAATCCTGCCGGTCACGTTTTAAAGTTTATTTACTCAAATATAGCAAATAAACTGCTCGTGTACGCAATAACAATAATTACCTTACCTGTTGCCTTTTATTTATTTTTAATATAGGTTTGTCATGAAATATTTTTATTGTGAAAATAACATTTCTTGGTACAGGCACCTCACAGGGCGTTCCTGTAATAGCCTGTGAATGTAATACTTGTCTTTCTGTTGATCAATACGATAAGAGATTAAGAACTTCTCTTCTTCTGGTAACAGATGAGACTAACTTGCTCTTTGATGCCGGTCCGGACTTCCGTCAACAGATGCTCAGGGAACATGTGAGCAAACTCGATTCAATTATCCTGACACATGAGCACAAGGATCATATTTCAGGTATGGATGATGTGAGAGCTTTCAACTATAAAAGTCAGGATGCAATCGATATTTATGCAGAGGATAGAGTGCAGAAGGCGATAAGGAAAGAATATTCTTATGTATTTTCAGAACACCAGTACCCCGGAATTCCTAAAATGAGACTGAATTCTATTCCTGAACATAGTTTTGATGTTAAGGGGATACAAATAATTCCAATAAGGGTTTTTCATTACAGGCTGCCTGTTTACGGTTTCAGAATCGGGAACTTTGCTTATATAACAGATGCAAATTATATACCGGAAGAGAGTAAGGAAAAGTTGTTTGGTGTTAAATACCTGGTTATTAATGCCCTCAGAAAAGAAAAACACATTTCTCACTTTAGTTTAAGAGAAGCAATCGATTTTATAAGAGATATTTCACCTAAAAAAGCATTTATTACTCATATAAGCCACCAGATGGGCTGTCATGCTGAAGTATCAAAAGAGTTGCCTCCGGAAATTATGCTTGCCTACGATGGGTTGAGTTTTTTGTGTAACGAATGAAAGATCAGATTCCTATTTTTTATAATTCTTATTCAGTTTTTTCTGATAACCTGAAGAATAATAGTACTTGTTTCTTCCCAGTTGTGATGCATTTACATGGGAAGTACTCTTTTTTACAGGAGCACAAGCGGTAAACATCGAGATTAGAAAAAAGATGAATGTAAATTTTAATATTTTAATTGCCCTTGACATAACCACATCTTCTTTTGAATCTCCCCTAAAATTACAACATATTTGTCTAAAAGAAAAAAAAAGACCTAATTATCTGTTCGGTAACATTTTTATTCCAATCAGCGGAAAGCATTTTTTAATGCTTTGTACGTGTATATTTCAAAAGATATTTTTAACTCTTGAACGAATTATTCTAATGAGGGCAAATGATATGGCAGAGAATGTTTGACAGATGACCAATGAAATGTACAAATTTATACTTTTAATTTTTTCTCAATTTCATTTATCTGGTTTCTGAAATGTTTATCAGTGTCTATAAGATTGTTTACCGTTTTACAGGCGTGCAATACGGTAGCATGATCTTTACCACCGATATGTGATCCTATGCTGGCCAGAGATGCTTTTGTAAGGCTTTTCGAAAAATACATAGATATCTGTCTTGCCTGAACAATCTCTCTCTTTCTGGTCTTTCCCTGGATAAGATCGATAGGTATCTTATAATAATCGCATACTATCTTCTGGATATATTCAATTGTTATTTCACGTCTTGATGTACTAATAAGTTTTTCAACCATCAGTCTTGCAAGATCGAGTGATATCTCTTTTCTATTTAACGTAGACTGGGCATAAAGTGATATCAATACTGCTTCAAGTTCCCTTATATTATTAGAAATACTTACAGCAAGGAATTCGAATATTTCTTCTGGTAATTCGATACCGTCATTATATGCTTTTTTCTTTAAAATTGCCAGCCTTGTCTCATAATCAGGTCGTTGAAGATCGGCCTGAAGTCCCCATTTGAATCTTGAAAGAAGTCTTTGTTCCATTCCCTGAAGCTCGACAGGCGGCCTGTCGCATGTTAGAATCAACTGCTTACCTGATTGATGGAGATGATTGAAGATATGGAAGAATGTGTCTTGTGTTTTTTCCTTTCCGGCAAATTCGTGTACATCATCCAGAATGAGGACATCAATCATCTGGTAGAAATGGAGGAAATCGTTTTTGTTATTGTTTCTTACTGACTCGACAAATTGAGTCTGAAACTTATTCGCGTTGACATACAGGACGATCTTATCAGGATGTTTCTCCTTAACAAGAATACCAATTGCCTGTGCAAGATGAGTCTTTCCAAGTCCGGAATCACCGTAGATCATTAGCGGGTTAAAAGCTGTTCCCCCGGGATTATTGCCAACAGCAATACCTGCTGATCTGGCCAGCCTGTTGCATTCGCCCTCCACGTAATTGCTAAAATTGTAATCAGGATTCAGTTTTGGATCAAAATGTACTTTTTTTATTCCGGGAATAATGAATGGATTTTTTATTGAGGGTTGTGTAATATCGAAAGGAACCTGAACCGGCTTATTATTAAGGTCTGTCTTATTTCTTGAAGGATACCTTACAGTATATGGTTTACCGTCGGAATAATTGGTATTTTCCATTACTACGCTATATTCAAGCTTCGCATCAGTTCCGATCTCGCGTCTAAGAGTCTTCCTGAGAATATCAATATACTGCTCTTCAAGATACTCGTAAAAAAACGGACTTGGTACCTGAATGGTCAGAATATTGTTTTCAAGTTTTAATGGAATGATCGGTTCAAACCATGTCTTGTAACTGATGGATGGAATAATATCTCTTATAATTTGCAGACAATTATTCCAAACGTCATTATGTGACTTATTCATTTAGGTTGTTCTTTTTCAATTTAAGGTTAGAATCAAGTTGATTCAGGTAGCAATATTTGTAAAAAAAAACTAATAAAAAAAAATTATTTTACTTGACATTCTCAAAAAAAGTATATGTTTTTAATCATCAGCAACTTATGAAACAATTAATTTTTATTTTATTTAAATCACAGAATATCAAATATATATGATTATTAATATCGATTTGATGGTGTATTACAACTCATTATAAACCTTTACTCAAAATTCAACATAACCTGACCAAAATGAGGACTATTTTGTCATAGATTAATTTATATTTTTAAGGTCAAGATAATCTGATTTTTAGAAAAATACTATTTGGAAGGAGTACTTTTTTTACCGAAGATTGAAAAATGAACATATCTTTTTGGATTTGCCTTCATATCCTGTAAAAGCACATTTAAACTCTCCAGACTGTTGGTCAGATTTGCATAAAGTGTGTCATTTGTCAGGAATTGACCGGCACTTCCTTTGCCATTGTTCATATTATCCATCATAACTGCGGCTTTTTCAAGACTTGCTTTCAGGTTCAACACGGAAGTATAGATGTCAGCTGCTGCAAGGGTATCGGTAATTGCTTCAAGATTGCTGAATGTACTATTCATTCTGCCCGAATTATCTGCAAGCATCTTAGTAAATTTATTCACATTATCGAGAGTAGTCTTAAGTTCCTTTTCTTTCGACCCGATTATCTTATCCAGGCTCTCCGTGGTACTATTAAGGTTTGCAAGGGTTCCGCCAATATTCATTTTAAAATCAGCATCCATTATTTCATTTATCGAACGGATAACAGAATCGAGGACGATAATGAGATTTGTGATCTTGTCTTTAACAGGTAAAAGTTCCGTTTCAATTTTATTCATTAATGATTCTGCAAGTCTGCCTGGAATTGTATCGCCATAAGAATATGTTCCCGGGCCATTACCGTATTCAAATTGAACTTTCATTCCTCCCAGAAGAGACATCTGAACTATTTCTGCAACTGTATTCTTTGGGAGTTTAAAATCCTTGCTTACTGAAAATACAACAAGAAGCCTGCCACTCTCATCATCGATAAAATCAATCGATTTAACAACTCCGACTTTATAGCCGTTAATTTCAACCGGACTCGATTCTGCCAGTCCGCCTATCTTGTCATAAACGGAATAATAATATGATGTGATTTTAAAAATATCTTTTCCCTTAAGAAAATTGAAAAGTAAAATAAAAACTAATATTGTTAAAAATGCAGTTGCGCCAACTTTAACTTCATTTGAGATCTTTTTCATTTAATATTATGTTTTATTTTTTATTTTTTTGCTCCAATGCCTGTTGCAAAGGTAATATTTTGTTGTCTTGAACTGCTATAATGAAGGCATCAGGATAAACTATTTCAATTTTTTTTCTGTACCTGGCAGCTTCAGAATAATCAGTAAAGCTGCCGGTAACATACTTAAAACGATCCAGGGTATTTATTTCAACAACATCTTTTAATCCTTTGAAATTTTCAGGTTTAACTTCAGCTTTTGATGCGGAGGTGGCAATCTGTATCATAAATACAATTTCTCCCCGCGTTGAAATTACCGCGGTGGAAATGTCAGTTTCCGATTCCGGATTTTGATTCTGAATAGGAAATTTGCTGCTCTTACTGTCAATTTCATTAATATAGTCTCTGCAGGCCCTGAAGATAGCTGAGGCAAGATAATTTTGTCCTGGTTTTGAGTTAAGGTACTTCTCTTCTGAAATGTTAGAAATAAAACCTGTTTCAATAAGTATGCTTGGCATTGTAGTTGTGAATAGAACCCAGAAGCCGGCCTGCTTCACTCCGCGGTCCTTCCTTTTAAGCTGTTCACTGAATTGTATTTGAACTTTTGAAGCAATATCATTACTTTGTTTAAGAAATACATTCTGCATCAGACTGAACATAATATATGATTCAGGTGATTTAGGATCAAATCCTTCATATTTCGTTGAATAGTCATCCTCAAGAAGTATAACCTCATTCTCCTTCATTGCAACTTCAAGATTCTCTTTATCTTTTGAAAGTCCCATAACATATGTTTCGGTTCCCTGCACACTTTTTGAGTTTGTTTTGTTGGCATGAATGGAGATGAACAGGTCCGCATTGTTTCTATTTGCTATTTTTGGACGTTCCGCGAGATCGAGTGTAACATCTTTATCTCTTGTGTAAATTACTTTTACATTCTTGATATTCTGTTCAATATACTCGCCCGTTTTAAGGGCTATAGCCAGGGCGATATCCTTTTCCCGGCTTGCTGAGCCCAGTGCCCCCGGATCCCTTCCTCCATGACCGGCATCAATCACAATTACCCAGCTCTTATCATTGTTAATTGCCTGTGCTGAATCAGAAACTGAAACAAATATGAAGGCAATAAAAAGAAAAATCAATTTTACTATATATATATTATTGGTATGAAGTTTGCCGTTATTAATTTCTGTACTCATTTTTAGTTCACGTTTTTTAATTAGTTTTGCGCAGACATCACTGTATCACACAAAAACTATACAAAAATAGTATTTAAGTTGTATTTTTTTAAAGAAAAGCGGTTACTTGTAGTGTTCCTCGTGATGGTCCAATCTTTTTCGTTGTTCTCTCAGGAAGGAAAAAATGTTTTGGACACATTGCTGATTCAGCAGGATTCTATAATAATCGATACCGCCTGGACGAATATACGTCGACCCTCCTCTAATGCCGTTGAATCGAAGGTTTCTTACTCAGCGGTTGGTTTTATCAAAAGAGATATAATCAACAAGAAGGTGGTTCTCATCGAGTCAGCTGTAGTAAATTATGGGGAGATCGAAATCAAAGCCGATTCAATCGTTTTTAATATGAAAACAAACCTGCTTTTTGCTGCAGGAAGAATGGATACGACGGGTAAAATTGCAGGAAAGCCGGTTTTTAAGGAAGGAGCCCAGGAATTTGAAGCTGATGAGCTTACATATAATTTTAAAACTCGTAAAGCCCTGATTAAAAACATTATAACAAAACAGGCAGATGGCCTGTTGCATAGTGCTTTTACCAAGCTCCTTGAAGACGGGACATCTAATATTTCAAGGAGTACATATTCCACATGTGACGCTGATACCCCTCATTTTTATATCAATCTACCCAAGGCAAGAGTTTACCCGGGTGAAAAGATTATCTCCGGACCGGGTAACCTTGTACTCGAGGGTATACCATTACCATTGGTTATTCCTTTCGGCTTTTTTCCTATCCAGACCAAAAGAGCTGCATCGGGACTACTGATACCCAGGATTGGCGAAGAGCGGGAGCGTGGTTATTCACTGACTGATGGTGGGTATTATTTTGCAATAAGCGATTATTTTGATCTTTCCCTGAAAGGAAACCTTTACTCAAATGGTACCTGGATGACTACGGCACAAACCAGTTATAACAGACTTTATAAGTATAGTGGAAATTTTTCTTTTAATTATGCAAATAATATTCTGGGACACAAAGGATTGCCTGATTATAGTAAATCCACCAATTACAGGGTAGGATGGACCTATACGCAGGATTCAAAGGCTTCACCTGGCTCCAGGTTCTCTGCCAGTGTCAATATGAGTTCCAGCGGATTCGACCGTAATAACAGTTATGTAGTTGCCGAACATATAACAACTCAACGTCAATCGAGTGTTAGTTATTCCAAATCATGGGATGGAACCCCTTTCAACCTGTCGGTAAGTATGAATCATAGTCAGAACGTTAAAAATAAAACGGTAAGCCTTAATCTGCCCAAAGTCAGTTTTAATGCAGGCAGGATATATCCTTTAAAGAGCAGAAACAGTTCTGGCCCAACCAAATGGTATCAGGAACTTCAACTTAGTTATTCTGCATCGCTTGATAACCAGATAAATACAACTGACAGCCTCCTGTTTACACGAGAAGTTTGGAAAAACATGAGAAACGGGTTTAAACATGATGTCCCTTTAAGTTTCCAGATACGTCCCTTCAGAAATTTTTCGATCTCCCCATCTGTAACCTATTCAGGGGTAATGTATACTCAGAAGATTGAAAAAAGTTGGGACCCGGATCAATTCAACGTTGCCAACGATACCACCAGGGGTGTTTTTTATGGACATGCATTTAATCCATCAATCAGTGCAAGCTTTAACCCTCAGGTATTCGGTACGTTTCTTTTTATAAATCCAAATTCAAGACTGCAAGCCATTCGCCATGTGATTAAACCTTCAATTGGTTTCAGTT
Organism: Bacteroidia bacterium; assembly: GCA_026391555.1. Taxonomy (GTDB): domain Bacteria; phylum Bacteroidota; class Bacteroidia; order Bacteroidales; family VadinHA17; genus LD21. Next base: position 21,545 of record JAPLEB010000024.1, read on the forward strand.
TTGTTCCGGCTTTCAAAGGACTCAGTTCTGATATGTACCGGAAGGTGCAGGTCGATAGTACCGGGAATAATTTTAGTGACTACTCCATCTATGAAGGCAATATTTTTGGAACACCTTCATTATCAAGTAAAAGTGGTAATATTTCATTAAGTCTTGTTAATATTTTGGAGGCCAAGGTTTTTGAGCGGAATGACACAACAGGAAAAGCAAAGAAGGTCAAGATTATCGATAATTTTGGCATAAATACATCATATAACATATTTGCCGACTCAATGAGATGGGCTCCGGTATCAATGCAGATAAGGACAACCATTCTGAATAACTTCAACATTTCGGCAAACAGCAGTTTTTCACTTTATGGTCTTGATAGCAACGGCAACACTATCAATACCTTTGCTTATGCTCAAAATAAAAAGCTGATGAGACTTAACAATTTTACAACGAGTCTCGATTTTAGCCTGAGCGAATTACTTAAGGGAAGCAAGGATAAGAATAAGACAAATACACCTCCTCAGAACGCGTTAACTAAGGGGATGGAGGGAAATAACGGAACTGCTAATACAAGTGAACTTGCTATGCAGAATTCAGGTGGAGAACTTAGAGACGAATACGGCTATCCGGTTTTTGATGTACCCTGGTCGCTGAGTCTGAGTTACAGTCTCAATTATTACAAGTCTGGCTTAACATCTAATATTTCTCAGACTCTTTCGTTTAGTGGAAATGTAACAATTACAAAGAAGATGACCATGAACTATACAAGTGGATATGATTTCGCTGGTAAGCAGATTACAATGACACAAATAGGAATGACACGTGACCTGCATTGCTGGGAAATGAACTTTAACTGGGTACCAAACGGCTCAATGAAAATGTGGAACTTTACAATAAGGGTTAAAGCCTCTGTACTTGGCGACCTGAAGTATGAGAGAAGAAAAGATTTTCATGACGACTATTAAAATAGTATAATACTTCATGAAAAAGATTTTAAGCACATCGTACATTTTATAAAATAAGAAAAGCTGCCATTTCCGGCAGCTTTTCTTTATGTTTAAGAATATCTTATTCTCCTTTAATCTCAAATTCGACTTCAACTTTTACATCCCTGTGAAGTTTGATAACAGCTTTATAATTACCAATTTCCTTAATCTGATCTTCAGGGAGGGTAATGTTTTTACGGTCAATGTCAAACCCTTTTTCCTTCAGTGACTCTGCAATCTGTATAGTGTTAACTGAACCGAATATTTTCCCGGAAGTACTGGTTTTTGCACCAACAACAATCTTAACACCAGCCAGTCTGCCTGCAATCTCCTGAGCTGCAATCTTAATCTTTTCTTCTTTATGAGCTCTCTGCCTGAGATTTTCAGTATGCATTTTTTTTGCTGAAGATGTTGCAGCAACGGCATAACCCCCCGGTATCAGAAAATTTCTTCCAAATCCGGCTTTAACATTTACTATATCGTCCTTCTGCCCAAGCTTACTGACGTCCTGTATTAATATAATTTCCATATTTTATCCTCCTTATTTTAATAGGTCAGTAACGTAAGGAAGAAGAGCAAGGTGTCGGGCTCTTTTAACAGCTTGTGCCACTTTCCTTTGATATTTAAGTGAAGTACCTGTAATTCTGCGTGGAAGAATCTTACCCTGGTCATTCAGAAACTTTTTTAGAAATTCCGGGTCCTTATAATCAATATAACGGATCCTGTTTTTCTTAAACCTGCAGTATTTCTTCTTTTTGATCTCAACCGTTGGGGGAGTCAAATATCTTATTTCTGATTCGTTCTGTGCCATATCTTATTCCTCCTTAGATTTTCCTGATTCTTTTTTTCTTCTCTTCTTCTCTGCATATTCGATGGCAAATTTTTCCATCCTGAAAGTTAAAAACCTGATGATCCTTTCATCTCGACGATATTGGATTTCAAGTTTTTCAATAAGATCGCCTGTGCCTTTAAACTCAACCAGGTAATAGAAGCCAGTCGACTTCTTCTGGATGGG